>NC_011879.1:300000-426858 GCF_000022025.1 Pseudarthrobacter chlorophenolicus A6 | reverse complement strand
TGGTTTCGCCGCGGAGGAACCAGAGCAGTTCATTGGCGACGGACGGCCAGTGGACTTTCTTGGTCCAGATGAGCGGGAAGCCTTCGGACAGATCAAAGCGGATCTGGCGGCCGAAGACGCTCGTCGTGCCCGTCCCGGTCCGGTCGCCCTTGGCTGCGCCGAGCGCGGCGACTTCAGCGAGCAGATCCTCGTAGGGTGTTTCGATCGTGCGCATGAGCGGGCCTTTCAGATGGTCTTCTGGTATTTACCTATGCGGTGACTCGGCCGACGGCCGCCTCGCGTTGTGCCCTGGGCAGGAATTGAACCTGCGACCTTCCCCTTAGGAGGGGGACGCTCTATCCGACTGAGCTACCAAGGCGTGGCCAGGAACTATCGGACGAGCCTTCCGTTGCTGATCTGGATGGATTGGCCTTTGCTGTATCCGTTGCAGGTGGTGCGTCGTCCAACGCTGACCGTATCGGTCGTGCCGTCCGGCATGGCAACAATAAGTTTGCAGCCAGATTTGCGGCTGTTCTTGTAGGTGTCCTGAATGACTGCGGAGCCGGTGTAATGATCCGCCGGTCCCGGAGCACTGCAACCAGTCAGCAGCAGCCCCAGCCCGAGGGCCAGACCGCCAAGCGTCTTCTTCAACTCTTCATCCTCCGGGACATTCTCAACGGGTGGGGCCTGGTGTGCGGATCGATACGGTGGCAGCACCGAACCTCCGCCCCGGACGCCCGCGGTGGGGTGATGTCCGGCGCTCCGTGGCACCAAGGCATCCACGGCCGGCCAGTGTGAGTCCCGGGAGCCCTGGCCGGACAGATCCCTCGGTCCGGGCTATCTCAGGCGGCCCGGTACAGACCTCATGTGTACGGCAGCGGACCGTTCCCTCTGCGGTCAGTAGCCGAGGGCACCCAGGTACTGTTCCAGGGTTCTGCACTCCACCCCGGTGCGGGCGTCATCCACGGTAAAGACCCGGAGGGCTTCGGGCCTTCCTGCGTCATTGGCGGCGTCGAAAAGGTGGGCAGCACCATCCAGGGTCGGGGAAATGAACCGTGCCTTGGGGACGCCGTATTCTCCCGTGATGAGCTGGAAAATCTCCCGAGCGTATTCGCGGGTCATCACCTCGTTGTTGTAGCAGCGGACGGTGACGGCCACCTTCTTATCGAAGCCGGCACGCGTGACGACGTGTTCCAGGACAGCCATGTGGTCGCGGGCCTCCTGCGCTGTCGTTACCGTAGCGGGCAACGGTTCGAGGACAACGTTTCCAGTTCTATCTCGGCTCACAATCGGACCCTTCCCGGTCAGTTGCGGCGCTGGAATGATGGGTGTGCTTCGGCCGCTTACTGTCCCTATGCGTTGCGGTGGCTGACGGGCCTTCTCAGGCTGCTGGCTGTTGTCGGCGAGATAACACGCAGGCATGCCGCGAGTGGACGCAATTCTTACCAACCGGCAGCACGTTAGGATCAGGGGCGGCAGCAGCATCATCGATGAAAGCAGAAACATGACCGAATTGCCCGGCACCTGGCGGGAACCGCACCGGGCCGTTCACCTGCCCCGCAGCGAGGCTTTGCAGGCATGGACAGCGTCCGCTGTTCCCTTACTGGAAATGGTTGCCTCCGAGTACGGGAACTACATCACCTACAAGAACCTGGCCCGGGCCCTGTCAGAAGCAAGCGGCGTCCATACGACCCAGCAGCTCAATTACTGGATGGGCGACGTCCTGGCCGGGGTCATCTCAGCATGCGAGGAACGGGCGCTTCCCGCGCTGTCCTCACTCGTCGTGCACACCGGCGACGGGATGGTCGGATCCGGTTTCAATGAGGTGCTCCGCCGGGCTGGTAGCGAGACCATTGATGACCCTTACGACCTTGAGATGGTCGCGGCCGCCGAGCGTCTCAACTGCTACCGGGTCTATTGCCGGGAACTGCCGGCGGATGCTGCAGCCCAGCTCACCCGGGAGTATTCAGCCCGGGTTCAGCGCAGAACACCGGCGCTCCCGAAGGTGCGCCCTGTCTGCCCGGGCTGCGGGTTGCAGTTGCCGGCTACTGGAGTCTGTGACGACTGCGGGTAAAGCCAGAAGTGGCCCGGCCGAAGACTCCGACCGGACCATTTCTGATTGCGTAGCTGAACGTTCCGCTTACTTGTTGGCTTCGACCAGGATTGCCGCGTAGTAGGCGCGCATCGCGTCCACATATGCCTGCTGCGCCGGCTTGATGTTCGCCGCCGTCCCGGAAGAGAAGTACTTGAAGTCGAACATTGTGTTGCCGAACGTCCCTGCCAGGTTGACCAGGGTCGAGTTGCTTCCGTTGTTGATTTCAGTGGAGTAGTCGCGCTGCCCTGCATCCACCCAGGCTTTGTACGCCTGGCCTGCAGGGGTAGCGTCCCGGGCGCGGCCCATGTCATCGATCATGGTCCAGTCATTCCGCAGCTGGGATTCCCGCTCGTACAGCGTGAACTGTGAGGCAGCGTAGCCGAGTTGTGCGTTGGCCCAGGCGACCTGATCCGCCGTTCCGGCGCTGGCCGGGATCGGAGTGTACGTGGCCGCAGGCACCGCGGTTACCGGATCGATCCGGGGAGCGTCCAGGGCGGTTTGGTACTGGGCGCGGAGTGCGTCCACGTACTTCTGCTGCAACCTGATGGTGCCGCCGTTCTCGAAGGCGTTCTGCGCGTTCCAGCTGGCTGTCTTCAGGTCGGGGACACCGCTGTCTGCGCGGTTCAGGATCGCATCGTACGTCACGTACTCGCCAAGCGGGTTGTACATGCTGGCGTGGGCGGTGGTGTAAGCCTCCCTGGCGGGGCTGGTGGCCCCGCTGTAGCCGGCCCACGCCCAGTACGTCGAGAAGTCACCCATGAAGACTCCCTTGATGCCGGCAAGGTATTCCGGGGCCGCCTTGTACGTCAGGTCCGCGTTCATCGCGTCAATGATGGTGGCGGAGGCGTTCGGGCTGGAAACCGGGGTGAAGGTCACGGACGTCGGTTCCCTGAAGGCGTACGGGATGTGGTCATTCGTCAGCACAGAGGAACCGTTGAAGTACATGTGGTACGTTTCGCCTACTTTGGCAACATTCCAGTTGCTGAGGTCCTGATCGAACGAGTCGTTGGCAAAGAACATGTAGAGCATGTTGGAGACGTTCGAGGTGTCCCAGCCGCTGATGTCTTGGTTGAACGCGTCGGCGTTGTAGAACATCATGCCCATCTCAGTCACCTTGGAGGTGTTCCAGCCGCTGATGTCCTGGTTGAACGCAGAGCCGCTGAACATCCACGACATATCGGTCACATTGGACGTGTCCCAGTCGCTAATGTCTCCATTGAAGCTCGTTGCACTGTCGAAAAGGCCGTAGTAGCTGGTGACCGTTGAGGGCATGCGGTTCACGTCGGTGAGGTGGGTTGCGCTGTAGAACCCGCCCTGGGCATCGGTGGTTCCCGTCTCGCCCCACTGGGTGACTTCGGTGAGGCATTCTGTTGACCAGGTGGGCCAGTCATCGCCGTTCCAGCCTGTGAAGGTGCCGTCGATGGTGATCGTCTGGGGTCCGGGGGTGCCGGTGTAGTCGTGGACCGGGAGGCCGGCGGTCACCTTTTCGGGTGCCGACCCGTCGCCCCAGTCGATGGTGGCGTCCACAGTGCCGGCCAGCGGCAGGGTGATCCTCGTGCAGGGGTCTCCGTAGGCCGGGACGATCGAGGTGTCCCAGGTGGAAACCATCCGGGCGGCAGTGATGTCGTAGCTGGGGCTGCTGCCTGATCCGGCGCCCGGGTTGAGGTGTCCTACGATGCCGTCGAGCACTGCAGAGGAGACGCAACTGGTGTCCGACGTGCTGGTCAGCTCCACGGCGCCAGGTGCCTTGTCTGTGGCGACAAAGAGCTTTCCGCTCCCGGACATCGCCAGCGCCACGTAGCACGACCCGTTGGCGTTCGTGGCTGCGTTCCACCCTGGCTTTGCCGTGACATAGCCGGCGCCGTCGAGGCCGGCGGTGTCCATGAACCGACTGTCCTTGGCTTTTGCCACGCCTTCGCCACGGGTAATGGCATCCAGGTCCTGCTGCGCTCCTTTGTCCTGGGCGAAGGGGATCACGCCGAAGATGGCAGCGAGGACGCCCGCGGCCAGGATTGCGACCACGACGACTCCGACCAGGATTGATGGAAGGTCGAAGGCCCCGGCCTCGTTGCGGAAGTTAGGCAGATAGTCCCGCTTCGGCGGCGGTGCAGGTGTTCCTGGATGCAAGGTGGTCCGATCGTAGGTGGCTGTGGACCCGGCCTCGGGTCTCTCACCTACAGAAGGGGCTGCACCGCGCAGTGATGGATCAAGATTGGCTCAAGGTGTTGGGGCCAGGGGTCCCTCATCAGGCGAGTCAGACAGTGAAACGCGCCGGGTTCGAACCGACATTTCCGGGACCTTGGCCCGGCGTATTGACCGACGGCAGTGCGGCACCGGTGCATCGAGCCGGATTCGAAACCGGCGGGTCGGCCATTGCTCTCCCGGGATCCACCCGTCATGCACCGGACACTGCTCCATCGTTCCGGCCGTCGCCGCGGATGGTTGGACGCCACCCGTGAAGCCCGCACCCCAGAGGACGGCAGGTATCCTTCGAGCCCGTGGCTGGGTTTGCACCAGCAAGCCTGTCTAAGGGGTAGACGACCCCGGCTCAGTCTTCCAATGACACGCGGACATGAGAGCACCCGGGGGTGCTTCGTAGCAGGTACGGGTCTCGAACCCGCCTACCCGATCCGCCGGCAGACGGACCAAGCCAGCCCCTTCCGGGGCCGGGCGTCGCCAGGACGCCTTACCTGCAGCCATTCATTTAGCGTGAGGTCTTCGAAGCCTGCTCCTGCCGGGATCAGGCCAACCGCACGGGGCACTACACAGCTCCTGCGCCGCTGTCATGGATTTATGTTGCCGCTAAGAACGGGGGATCAAGCCCGCTGGCAACGGACCCCAAGGTCAGCGAATCGGGGTCCAGCGTGGACCGGCACCCCTCGACGGATGCACCTGGGATCTAACACTCCCGCTCTTCCTTTGAGCTACGGTCCTCGGTTCTGGTCAGCCGGAGCTGAAATTCCCTATCCCTCGCTGCACATCTTGCCTAGGAGCCGTGCAACTACTTTTCAGGTTCAACGGCGTTTGATAGCCAGGTGGTGGCGACCGGCTCCCGCTTGCGCTGGTGGGTTCCTGCATCGTCCTGCCGGCATACGCCGTTCCAGAGCGGGCTGTCCCGGAGTCGAACCGGTCCGCAGGTGCGGGATCCACATCAGCCCTGCCGGGTTCCTTGTCCCGGCGTAGGTTTCTTTATCTGCCACTCATGTGTGCGGCGTTTCAAGAAGCTCTCTCCGCTCCCCTACCTCCTGCAGGATGACTGTGCGCAGGTCCAGCCGACGCAGCACCCTGTCGGCGATTTCAGGATCCACTCCAGGTTCGTTCCGCGCATCCACGATCTCCTGCCGTGCCGCATCCAGGGCGATCGTTCGGATCGCGACTTCGGCATCATGCCGGCTCCTGGCATCAGCCGGCGCAGACGGAGCAGCGTCAACGACCAGGTCTTCGCTCAGACGCTTGATGCCGCGCTCGATCGCTTCCTGGCGCTGGTGAGGCAGGTCGTGCAGGAACGGCGCGTCGTGCAGGGCAATCAGGGCAGCGTCCTCGGCCCGCTGGGCCAGTACCATCTCGGCCTCGTGCTCGGCTGCCGGCGACTCACGCATCTTCAGCTTCCTCATCAGCCACGGCAGGGTCGAGCCGGGGATGACCAGGGTCGTGAACAGTACCGCCACGGCGGTTAGCACGATCTGGTCCCGCGCCGGAAAGGGCGAGCCGTCAGCGGTGTGTTCCGGCAAGGCAAGCGCCAAGGCCAGAGTTGCCAGGCCGCGCATGCCGCACCATGTCAGGAGCAGAACATCCTTGGGACCGTTCGGCGGCAGTCCGTCGTCGCGACGGCGGTTGCCGGGGACGAGCAAGGCGAGCCATAGTGCCCTGATGACCACGACCGTGACGCAGATGATCGCTGCGTTTCCGAGCATCGGGAGGGTTTGGGCGCCGGTTCCTTCAATGACGTGACGGGTGGCCAGGCCAATGAGGCCGAAGGCGAGGCCGGTGGCCAGGAGCTCGGTGACCTCCCAAAACGCATTTCCGGTGATCCGCTCGGCGGCGTCGTGCGGCCGGGCCCGGCGCTTCATCTCCAGTGCGGTGACGACGACGGCGATAACCCCGGAGGCGTGGAATTCTTCGGCGAGGATGTAGACGGCGAAGGGGACCACGAGGGTGACCGCGCTGCGCGCCGTGGAGGAGCCGATGAAGCCGATCAGTTTCTTGGACGCCCATGCCATGGCGAGCCCCAGTGCCACGGCGATGGCCGAACCGGCCAGGAACTTCACCGCCAGCCACCCGTCGACGTCGTGCCCGGCGACGGCGGCCGCCACTGCAGTCTGGAAGATGACAATGGCCGCAGCGTCATTGAACAGGCCTTCGCTTTGCAGCACCGTCAGGAGTCGGCGCGGCATGTGGACCCGTCCGGCGACGGACTCGACGGCGACCGGGTCAGGAGGCGCCACCATGGCGCCGAGGGCGATGGCTGCGGGCAGGCCAATTCCTGGGATCAGCAGCCAGGCTGCTCCTGCCACGACGGCGACTGTGGCTACCACGAGCCCGATGGCGAGGAGGACCACGCTTCGCCACCGAATGCGGAACACGGACCATGAGGTTTTCTTCGCAGTCGCGAACAGCAGCGGAGGCAGGAAAAGCGGGAGGATGAGCTCCGGCCCGAGGTGAAGCTCCGGGACGCCGGGGATGAACCCGGCGCCGAGGGCGATGAGGACCATGAGGACCGGGTATGGCAGGTGCAGTTTGTCGCCGAGGCCAACGGCGACCACAGTGGCCAGCAGCAGCCCGATGATCAGGGCCAGCTCGTGCATGGGTATCTCCTCGGATGTGGGAAAGGCCGGCGTCCTGGCGGACGCCGGCCCTGGCATGGCCCCGTGGCGGTAATCCTGCACACCGGGGGAAGTTGGTGCTCTGGTCAGCGATGAAGCTGAAATCCCCTATCCCTATTACGCGTCTTTACCGGTGTCCGCGCTTTTACTGTTCAGGTTCAACGGCGCATGCAGCCAGGTGGTGTCGATCGGCCCCGCCTAGCGCTATATTCGGGTCCTGCATCGTCCTGCCCGGCATACACCGTTCCAGACCGCGGGCTGTCCCGGAATCGAACCGGACCGCCGGAGCGGTTCCACATCAGCCCTCCCGGGTCCTTGTCCCGGCGTAGGTTTCGTTATCTGCACCTCATGTGTGCGGAGGTTTGAAAAGGTCTCACCGCTCCGACCCGCCGAATGCGGCCGGGCGGCCAGGTGCCGCACACTTGATAGGCATGAGCACCTTCGATGAAACCAAGCACCCCCGCAACCGTGGCCGGTTCACTGCCGTCACACCGTGAGCCTGAGGTGACGCTCGAGTCCGGGTTCGACGCCCGTTATTGGGGCCTGCCAGCATTCCGCCCCGGGGCCTGGGCATTCGGCGACGACGCTTCCGCGGAGATCGTGGCGGGGTCAGTGGTTGATGGCCCGCTGTCCCGGGCTGCGGCACGACCGGAAACGGTGGACGCCTTCAAACGCTTGCAAGAGCATGCACGGGCACGTGGCACGGCCGACGGGGATGGCTTCGCGGCCGGTCTTGAGGACGGCATCCGGGTGCTCTGTGGGGCAGATGAGATCACGCCGGTCGATGAACTGCTCCAGGCCGCAGTCTCAATGCCCACGACCCGGGCGTCTCGGACGAACTGGCAGCTGGGCCTGCGCCGCGGTACCAGCAAGGCTGGCTACCGTGGCCGTCTGGCAGCGGGCGTGGTGCTTTCGGGGGCGGACCAGTGGTGGGGCATCGCGGACGACATGGACCTGGCCATCGATGGGCCGGCGAACCCCAAGCCGCGGTTCCGCGGCGCCTGGGCTTCCCTCGCTTCACCGTAACTGAGGGGCGCGGCGACCTAATCGGTGCTTCCTGGGGTGAACTCACCGTTTTCTCATGCCTGAAGCGGTCCTGCTACCAGTCCCCTGCGCCGGAGGCCTGGAGGACAGCCTCGTGGGCGATGTCTGCTTGGTTCATTTCAATCTGCCCGTCAGGTTCGATCATGAGGCAGAAGTTACCTGATGCGTCCAGGTACCAGGTGACCCGCTTGTCCGGGTGGCGGACATCAACTTCGGCTCGAACTGCATTGAGGCTGCGGATTGCAGAGTCGATGCGCCTCTTCTGCCGGGCAGTCACCTCGACACGGGGTGTACCGGTCCTGCTGGCTCGGGCCGTGGGGACCTCGACACCGTGGAATTCAAGGTACTCGCGAATCTCCTCGGCTTGGTCTCCGCGCGCCTTCAGCAGGAGATCGATCAGGTGGGCGGGGACGGTGTACCCGGTCTGCGAGTAGGACGTCAGGGGCAGGGTGCCCCGGAGGTCATTGATCTTGTAGGTGAGAATCGTGCCGTCGAGGATCAGGCCGTCAAGCGCAGCGTCCCACGTACGGTTGTCGATGCCCGCGGCTTCTCCTTCGTGGAACAACTCGTCCCGGCCGACTCGCGTTACGACGCCCTGGCCCTCCAGGAGCCGGTTGCTGAGACCCCGCAGGATGAGTCCCTCGGCTTTGGCGGCAGCCGCCGGCGTGGTCATGACTGAAGGACCAGGGTCACGACCCGGTCGTGCAGCTGGCCGGCGGCGTAGATGGCCTGGGCCTCGAACCTGCCACCACGGGGATCCGGCCCAGCGACGACGGCCTGCAGCGCGGAGCGGACCACGTTGTCCTCGTAGGTGCTCGACTCGGGAAGCTCAGCGATGGCGATCCGAAAAGCGTTCTGGACGACGGTCTTGGAGGGAAACTCGGACTGGGCCAGCCATGCCATGGGAAGTACCTGGGCGGCTTTGGCGTACTGGGTTAGTGTCATACTCCCCATGTGTACGGACCGCCGCGGAGAGCTCCCCGGCCGGTCGCTATTTCAGTTGGCCGCCAAGCTTGGCCTGGAGATCTTTTACCTCGAACTCCGGGCCCCTGACCTCCCAGTTGGGACCGACGAGAATCGCGTCCCGGGCCTCCTTGAACTTCACGTCCTGGGCCACCATCTTGTCCAAGGCCGCACTGTTATCGAAGGTCACGAGGACCGTGTTTGCGCCGCAGGTTGTTGCCTGCCATCCCTGGTCAGCTTTGGCGTCCTGGGTGGGCTTGTCTTCACATTTCGGGTCCTTCACCACCGCCGCGGCGAGGTAGGCGTCCCGCAGAGCTATGACGTCCTTGTAGGAGGCGTCCTTCTGAATAGTGGCTCCGCACCCGGAGAGCAGTGTCGTGCATGCCAGGGCAATAGCCAGGACTTTGATCTTCATGAATCCCCCACGCCTATGGAACGGTCTCTTTTCTGAACTCTATGTGCACTTCACGCTCATGCCTTGCCCAATGCGCAGGGACCCGGCGAGTTGCGTCCCCGAAGCGGAGGACGGCCGCTGTTAGGCTGGCGGCAAAAGGAGGGAAGAATGGCGGAACGCAGCGAATCAGAACTGAAGGAACTGGTCCTCGAAGGGCACGAGATCCTGAAGCGGATCGCCCGTGACGGCGGACTGACCACCTACGGGGAGTTCAACAAGGCCCTGATGGATGCCACGGGCCTCCCTGGCTTCGACCTTACGACAGACCTTGGCCGCGCGGAGATGGGCCAGCTGCTGGGCCGCATCGCCATCCAGGACTGGGCGCTCAACCCGGACTTCATGCTGACGTCCCTGGTGAAGCACTCCGCCGAGAACGGACCTGGCAAGGGGTTCTTCAAGCTCGCCGAACAGGAACACTTCTTTGACCCGGCGCAGCGCGACGAGCTGGACTTCTGGCAGGAGCAGGTCGGCAAGGCCCATGACCGCTACCGACGGGGCCGGCGCAGCTCGCACAAACCGTAACCTGTCCGCATTCAATTTGGGCCTGCTGAATGAAGTGGGCCGGCCTACCCATTGACAGGTGATCATCGGCCCGGGAGCATGAAGGCCTCCGCTGCAGTCGCTGCGGGCCTGTTCATGCGCTGGGGCTACGGACAGGACAATTCGCTCGGCCTTCTTGCCGGCTTTCCCGCGCTGCAGCATACCGGATTCCCTTTGCGGTGCTGTGCGCGGTCCAGGTCCATTGGCGTCGGCAGATGGCGCGGCGCCATTCCTTCTTTTGTATTGGGGTCTTCATGAGCACCACTGCAACATCCGGTCAGGAAACGGTCGTCTCGAGCCAGCCGGCCGAAAAGATTCTTCAGGCCATCCAGGAAGCCGACTACGCGAAAAACGGGGCACCGTTTGCTCCCTTGCTCCTGAAGTTCACTGCGGCATCACAGCTGCACAACGGGTGGAACTCCGAAAAGGGCGATACCCAGATCAGCTTCTACTCGTTCCCGGCTCCGGCCGACAGCACCGACCAGTTCCTGCCCCTCGGTGACTTCGCGACGATCAATAACGCCGACCCGGGCCGGGCTGCTGTCATGCTGGTCGCCCCTATCCCGGGCCAGTTGGCCATCGATGGCCAGCCGCTGCTGAAACACCCGACGGGTTTCGAGTGGATACTCGATGACAAGCACTCCGGCAACGACAACAACATCGCCTACTTCTGGCCCACCGCTCCGGACGGGTACGAGGCGGTGGGGGTGTGCTTCGGATTCAACGGCGCCACGCCCGAGGCAGCGAATTACTGGTGCGTCCACAAACAGGTCCTTCAAAAAGCCTCCCTCAGCGGCTTCTGGGGCGACGCAGGACAGGGCTGGAAGAGCCACAACGGGGACCTCAATGTGCCCGACCTGACCAATCAGAGCATGGGAAATGTCGATACATTGCTCCTGGCGCCGACGACCTTCCTCAGCGTTGAAAAAGGCGGCGACCTGGGCAGGGGCCTCGTCCTCGGCAAGCTTTTCCTCGACGCGAAGATCCCCGTCGCGGACCCTGTCTACTACGACGACTGCCAGGAAGGCGACAAGACGGTTCCGGGCCTCGCCCCGGCTGCTGTCCTCCCGTGCACTGTCGTTACCGACCCGAACGAGAACAGCTCGCCGCTCACGGATCCGTTCTACTACCTCGCCTCAGAGCCATACTGGGATTGTTTTCAGCGGCTGCCTTCCGAGAAGGCGACCCACTGGAGCAGGCAGGTGTCCGTCGGAACCACCACGACGGATTCCAACACCTTCCAGCGGACCAGCTCCCTCACTGTCGGTGCTGAGACAGGTGTCGAGGCCGAGGGCCTCAGCGCGAAGGTCTCGGTAAGCTTCACCGACGAAATGCAGGTCAGTGTCTACCACGCCGACGAGAAATCATCGTTGCAGGTGACAACGGCCGACATCGACCTCCCAACCGCGAAGATGGTTTTCGTCTGGCTGGAACGGACCAACATCGTCCTTTACCGCACAGAGGGAAGCCCGGACACCGGCGCGGAGGTTGCCAACGCTGTCCTCTTCGAAAAGGCTTCGGTGGCCTGCACGCACAGCCCCTCCTGACCGCCGCATCTGACGCCTGCTGGGTAATCACAAGGAGAACAGCGTCCCGGGTTCACGGGGGCGCTGTTCTCCTTGTGATGAACGGACACGAACCGGCCACCGGCGGGATGCCTGCTCCAGATGGTTCTTTGGCGCCCCGAAGAACCTGCAGTTCGGGCACTACATCGACTACGCATTCCTCTTATCGGCTGTGGAGGCGAAGGTCTCCGTCGGTGAACCGGATCCGTGGCTTGCTCATAGCGACCACATGCCGCTAATTCTGGACATCCTTCAGCGGCCTGGCCGCCACCCCTGCGATCCTCCGGGCACCCTCTCCCCAACCGAGAAAGCCCGCCGTACCAGGGCTTCAGGCGCGGCGGGCCATCACGGGGCGCGTCAGCCTTTCACGCAGAGGACAGTCCGCAGGTGCTGGACGACGTCTACCAGGTCCTTCTGGGCGTCGATGACGCTGTGCAGGTCCTTGTACGCACCGGGGATCTCGTCGACGATGGCCTGGTCCTTGCGGGACTCGACTCCGGCGGTCTGGGCAATCAGGTCATCGACCGTGAACACCTTCTTGGCCGCATTTCGGCTCATCTTCCGCCCAGCCCCGTGGGAAGCGGACTGGAAGGATGCGTCGTTCCCGCGGCCGCGAATAACGTAGCTGCCCGTGCCCATACTGCCGGGGATCAATGCCAGGTTTCCCTTGCCAGCCCGGATGGCGCCCTTGCGGGTGACCAGCATGAGTTCGCCGTCGATGATCTCCTCGGAGACATAGTTGTGGTGGACGTTGATCTCCTCGCCGAACGTGACGTTCGCCGTCGCGAAGTGCTTGGCGACCTGCTCCTTGAACAGGCCCATCATCACCGAGCGGGACCGGGCGGCGTAGTCCTGAGCCCACCACAGGTCACGGCGGTAGGCGTCCATTTCGGGTGTGCCGGCCAGGAACACGGCCAGGTCCTTATCGACGATGCCGTTGTTGTGGCTCAGGCCCTTGGCGATGTCGATGTGCACCTCAGCGAGGGACTTGCCGACGTTCCGGGAGCCTGAGTGGAGGGTCAGCCAGACGGCGCCTGCCTCGTCGACGCAGACTTCGATGAAGTGGTTTCCGCCGCCCAAGGTTCCGAGCTGGGAGTGGGCACGGGATTCCAGCTTCTGCACTGCAGGGTGGAGGTCCTTGAACCCGTCCCAGAACGTCTTGGCACCGCGCTCGAGGCCGAGGCGCTTCAGGTTCACGTCACGGCTGTGGGAGTTGAAGCCGACCGGGATGGCGGATTCGATGGCGAGCCGGAGCGCGTGCAGGTTGTCCAGGTCGTTCTCGGTCAGTGATGTCTTGACGGCGGAGACGCCGCAGCCGATGTCCACGCCGACGGCGGACGGCGATACTGCCTGCTTCATGGCGATGACCGAGCCGACCGTGGCCCCCTTGCCCAAATGGACATCGGGCATTACACGGACGCCATGAACCCATTCCATGGAGGCGATGTTGCGCAGCTGCTGCAGGGCAGCGGGCTCAACCTCGTGCTCGTGCGCCCAGAGGTGAACGGGACGGGCTGTGCCGCGCATTTCGACGGGGAACATGGGTGTTCCTTTCCCTCTGCCACTGACGTGTTCCCCGGCCGTGGCGGTGCCGGACGGCCTGATGCCGCACACTTCGTTAGAGCGCATCCGGGGATCCGAACCCCGTACGTCCCGGCTGATCATCACCGGACCCCACCAAGGGGCTGACGCGCGTGTCCGGCAGCTCCCACTGCCGGGTCGGTTGTTCTTTGCTGAACCTCATGTGTGCGGAGGCGCAGCACTGTCTCACCGTCCAGGCGAGGCGGGTCCTCGAGGCCTGCCCGACGACGTGCGGCAATTGCTGGCCATGGCTATGCCTGGGTAGTAGACGGAAGTGCGAACGGGGTTGGAACGCCCGGAGATGTGAGTCCGGATGTGTCCAGTCCCGCGCCAACCCAGACAGCGCGCAAGGCCGACAGGTCTTCGGTCGTGAGTCCGGAGGCGTCTTGGAGGGCAACCGCCGCTGCGGCGTCGATTCCGGCGTCCCACACGATTGCGGCGGCTGCTTCCGGATCTACAAACATCCACGTCGCACTGTTCTTGGCCAGACGCAGGCCGCCGACGTAAGCTGCGGCCAGCAGGCCGACGGTGACGGTCGCGCCGCCGATGATGACAGCGAGGGTGATGACCTGGGTCAGGCCAAGGATGGCCGTCAGGAGGCCGCTAAGCGAGGCACCCAGGACTGCCAGAGCTGTGAGCTGGCCGATCGGCCCATGTATTTCCCGCGCGCGCTGAACTTCAGAGCGGGCGGCCAGGGCTTCAAAGCGTGGGAGATCATTCGTAGCCTGCTCGCTGTGCAGGTCGTCCAGGGCGTCAGCAAGGTCTGGAGATGCTTCCCGGACCTTGGACCAGCGGCCGGGCAGGTTGAGCCTGCGCTTCCTGACCTTCCTGGCTGAGACCATGACGGCAGTGAGCTGTTCGTCGGTCAGGGACCTGACCGCCGCAGAGGTGTGGGCCGCAATATCCGCGGGACTGGTCATGCTGAAGGTAGTCATAGCCCTCCATGTGTGCGGTGGGCCCGGGAGCCCTCACCACGTCTGCTGCGAGGGTCGTCTTGACCGCCGGATGAGGAATGCGGTGGCAGACGTCAGGGCGAGGCCCGCGATGAGAACGGGCAGCCAAGCGGCAGGGATCCAGGTTGCTGTGATGAACGCAAATCCACCCGCAATGACAGCGCAGGTCAAAGGCATCTTTAGCGCGGTTCCCACGTCGTCGGCCATCGACGCCACTGCAGTTCCGAACGCCCAAAGCACCGCGTACACGATCGCGGGCAGGCCTTGGGTCGCGAACAGGCGGATTGGCCCTTCTGGCTGTACCAGTTGGAAGACCTGGATCCAGTGGAAGACCCAGAAGCTTCCGACTCCGACGAAGAACGCCCCGATCGCCCCGAACTTCAGGCGGCGCAACAGTGCATCCCGCTCGTGTGAGGGCGCCGGTCCCGGTGGCTCCGGTTCCGGGTATGCCTCCCGTTCGTAGATCGGGTCTTGCCGGTACTGCTGCGGGGGCGGCCATTGGGCTGCCGGTGGAGGCTCAGCCTCGGCCTGCGGTGCAGGGTTGATTTCCCGGTCGTAGGCGGCCCGTTTGTTCGGGTCGGACAGCGTCTCGTAGGCATCCTGGACAGACAGGAACAGCGGGGCCATGACAGCGCCGGCGACGTCGGGGTGTGTCTTGGCGGCGAGCTTCCGGTACGCCCTCTTGATCTCCTCTGGGGTCGCGTCAGTCTTGATGCCAAGCACTTCATAGCGGTTCATGGCCGGCCACCGGGTGTTCGGGCAGGGCAGGGTGACGGCTGTGTGCCGGGGCTTCGTTCCACGGGGCCTGCCTTTCAGTGGTTTCTATCTTGAAATATGCGTAGACACGGGGTTTTGGCGGGTATGGGAAGAGCCGGGAAGACTGATCTTCCCGGCTCCGTTATGTTGAAACGCCCCGCCGCCGGGATTTGAACCCGACCGGATTGCTCCGGCAATGGCCTGGCACACTGTCCGCTGGACGCCTCTCATCCGTCGGCTAGTTCCGGAGGCCACGGTCTCGGGCCCTTCGTCCATTGCCGGTAATCGAATCCGGGCCCCGTCTTAGGGGGTTCCAATCCAGGACCAGGAGGACGGGCGCCGACCCGTCTACCTGTCCGTCCTCCGGGGCGCGCTTTCCCCGTTCTTCGGATGCCCGGTTCCCCAGGCTTGGACCCCATGTGTGCGGACCAGCAGGCCTTCCTCACCGGACGGCTGTTGCCGGACTCCTGCCTCAAATGCCCTGGTAGTCTCCTGAGCCCTGCTCAGGGACATACCATTCGCCCTTCTCTGTCCGCTGTCCCCGCATGACGCCGAACATCATGTCGGTCATCCCGGTGGGGTCACCGCCGCACCGGATGAAGTCTTCCCGCCGCCGCCTGCCTGACCTCAGAGTGACCCGGACATTAACGATGTTGGCGACGACGACCCCGACCGCCATGCCGACCAGGTAGAGGAGCTCATTCTCGGGATGGAACGGAAGGAGGACGGCGCCGCCGGCAGCGGCACCGAACAGGAACGACAGGGCAATGCCTGTGACGACCGCCCCGCGCAGTGAAGCATTGCTGGGCCGGTCGATGTGGACGAACCTGCTGGGGTCGACAGGTGTTCTGTGGGTCCTGGCGCGGCGGCCGGAGGTGTTTGTCAATGGATTGCCTCTCTGGATGCGCTCTCCAGTAGTTGCCGGGATGCCGGGGCGGAGCCCGATGCTCCTCCATCAACATCCTGCCTGCTCAACAGGGCTTTGCGACATATGTTGACGAGGAGGGCGACAGTAGCGCCGTCGCCCTCCTCGTCTATCCGCCGGCTGGAAGCTCCGGCCTGGCGATCACGTCCCGGTGGTTACCGGCAGACGTTCGTCGGGTACTCGTAGTTGACCCAGGTGTCGAAGTTGGTCCGCGAGGTGTCAGCCGCGAATGCGGACCAGGCCGCGGTGTTTTCGGCGCGCACCTGGTTCTGGGCCTGCGTGATGTAGAAGGAGTAGCCGTTGTTGAGTGCCATGACGTTGTTGTACGCAGCGTCCTTGGCGGCGTCGTCCGGGTACTCCTGCGGGGAGGTAGGCCTATAGATCCAGGCGTTGTAGTTCGCATCGCTACCGTCCGCGGTGTACCGCTGGTTCTCATACATGTAGTTGTGGTAGTAGGCGTTCGCGAGGGTGAGGTACTCATGTACGCCGGGCGCGCATTTGAAGGTCGGTGATCCGGCACTGACAGCACCACAGAAGGTTGGGACCGCTGAAGCCATCAGCTCGTTCATCTGGTTGAAGCTCGCCTGGCTGTAGGTGTCCCACCAGGCGTCTTCCGCTGCGGTGTAGCCTGGCACCTCGTCCGCGTAAGAGCGGAAGTTCTGGTATGTGGCTTTCTGGGAGGGAGTCAGTGCTGATTCCAGCTCCCAGGCGGCATCGTCCAGAACGGCGTAGTCGTCCCACGCTGCGTCCGCAGCGGGGTCGTTCCATGGCAGCGAGTACCCCAAAAAGTACTTCTGCGATCCGTCAGCAAGGAACCGTGCCTTCAGGGCTTCGGCGAACGGAGCCGGGCAGGCGCCGAAGTTGGCACCGTACGTGTACCCGACAGGGACGGCACCGCCGGGAGTGTACGTGCCGCCGCCTCCGTCAGAACCGCCTGGACCCCCACCGCTGTCGCCTCCGGGGCCCCCGGCCGAGGGGTTGCTACTTCCGGGTCCGTAGCCGCCGACATCGGTGATCATGTCGTCAAGCTGCGCCGGCGTTATGCAGTTGACTGTGGCCCCGGCGACGAGCTCTTTGGCCTCATTGCTCTTATTGTCGGAGTAGTAGATCTTGCCGGTCCCTGACTTGGAGAGGGCCAGGTAGCAGGTCCTGTCAGTGTTCGTCGAGACTGCAACGTCGTCGCCGGAAGAGAGGTACGGCACGGCGATCAGCGACGCCTTGTCCATGTAGCCGGAATCTTTAGCTTTCGCTACGCCTTGGGCGGTCCGGACGGAGTCCAGATCCTGTTTCGCGGAGTTGTCCTGGCTGAAGGGAATCACGGCGAACACTGCTGCCAGGATACCCGCGGCCAGGATGCCGACAACGACCACACCTGTGATGATGGACGGCAGGTCGAAGGCGCCGGAGACAGACTTAAGGACGTGTCTGGCGCGTGCCACCAGCCGGCGTGTATTGGGGAAGAGGGTCATGGCTGCTTTCGGGGGAAATGCGATCGTTGGTCACAGGGAACCATGCGTAGATTTAGGCCGCATCGGCCTCCTCCTGACGCGAAAGGAGCGGCGGGAGGTGTCTGCCTCCCGCCGCTCTCGTGTCTCGTAATCTCAGCTGTCGAGGCTGGAGGTGCGTGCCGAGTCCCCGCGCATCATGGTGCCGTCGTGAGGGAGGTCAGTAGCCTGCCGCCGCGACGTCAAGCCGCTCCGCCATCGCCTGCACGGTGCCGGCGTCGATGCATCCGGTCGTGACGTCGGAGAATAGGGGCTCAGGCGCCGGGATGAGGTCGGTGACGAAGAAGTGTGCTCCTGTGGCTGACCGGCTGACGACAACGAAGCATGTCCCGCCAGGTCCGGTCATGGTGTCGAAGCGGCGGGGCCCGGTAGCTGCGCGGTAAGCGGGAAGGTACCCGCCGGTTTCCAGCCCGTCCAGGTCAGTGAAGCGTCCGTCCATGATCCTCGCGAGTCCCTGCGCCGTTGCGATCTGGGTGGCGTTCTGCCGGGCTGCGCTGTCATGGGCGAGTGGAACGAGGCTGGACATCGACGTTGCCGCCACTCCCCCTACCGCGGTCATTATGCCAAGGCCCACGAGTGCGGCGGTGGCGTTGATGACTCCGGTTTCGGAGCGGAGGGCGATGAGCAGGGACTCGCGGTGGAGCGGACGCAGCATCTTCGGACCTCACAGCTCGGGACGGTAACCCCAGTGAAGCAGCAGGGGCTGACATTGACGATGCCCAAATGACCATGTGCGCGGGTTGGGACCGTGCCGCCCACGCTTGGGGGGGTAGGGGTTGCCGCGGCGTGTTATCAACCGGTCCGACGCTCAGTGGTGATACGTTCCCCGGGACCGGAATTACGAGAAGGAGTCGATCATGGCAGTTAATCGTGCACAGCTTGTTGACCAGGTTGCCGAGAAGTCCGGAGCTACGAAGGCCGACGTGAACCGCATCCTGGACGGCATGTTCGAGGTGTTCGAGACCTCGGTGGCCGCAGGCGAGAAGATCACCATCCCGGGCTGGCTTGCAGTGGAGCGTACTGACCGCGCGGCCCGGACGGGCCGCAACCCGCAGACCGGCGAAAGCATCGAGATCGCCGCGGGCCACAGCGTGAAGCTGACCGCCGGCTCCAAGCTCAAGGCAGCCATCGCCAAGTAAGGCGCTTCGGAGGCCCGGAGAAAGAGAAATCCGTCCCCGGGCCTTCGACACCGTCATCTGGACTGGGGTCTGAAAGTCAGCGGCGGGCCGCCAGTGCAGCGGTGAAGGCGTTCGATGACGCGGTGCTGCTCTCGATGCGCCAGTCCGTTTCCTTGTTCAGGTTGAACCAGATGAAACCGGTTACGTCAGGCTGGCTGTTCAGGTACGGGACCAGGCTGGTGTTCCAGTCGGCTTTTGAGCCACCGGTTTCGGTGCTGGCCGTCTCAGTGATGATGATCTGCTTGCCGGGGGCGATAACACGCAGCTGATCAAGCCAGTAGCCGAACAGGGCGTCCGGTGACTGCCATGAGCTCCAGCTCTGGGTGGTTCCCCAGTTGTAGGCGTCCAGTCCCAGGACGTCGACGTAGCCGTCCCCGGGGTACATGGCGGCCATGTCGCCCGGGCCGCCGCCGTTAGGGGCCCAGACCCAGGTGACGTTGAAGGCCCCCGCGGCGGTGACCAGATCGTGCACGTGCTGCCAGGCTCTGATGTAGTCCCCGGGCTGGTTGCCGTTGACGGTTTCGCACCAGGGGTACCAGTCGCCGTTCATCTCGTGGGCGAAGCGGAGCATGACGGGTTTGCCCCAGGAGGCCAGACCGGCGCCCCATTGCGTGATGTAGGTGTCGAAGTTGCCCGCGGCGATGGCGGCCAGAGTGTAGGCCGGCTGGACGGCCCCGGCGCCGGCGCCGGCGACCCACGGTTCCCAGGTCATCATCGGGATGGCACCACGGGTGGTGGCCGCGTCGAGTTCAGCAATCGGTGCGGCCTGCTGGAAGTCCCTGTAACCCAGGAGCAGGGCCGGCTGCTCTCCCACGAGCTTCGAGGTCGCGTCGATCTCGGCAGACCCGGCAATGCCTGCGGCGGGGATCAGGCCGAAGCGCAGCAGGGCACTGCTGACCGGCGGCAGGCTGGCCGATGTTTCCGCAGCAGCTACTGTGAAGTTCGTTGAGAGGGTGGTCCGGCCGACCTGCGCGGTGACCGGCGCGATGGCAGCGGTGCCCGCCGGGACCACGATGGAGGCGGTGAAGGTGCCGTTTTTGAGCGTCTTGAGGGCTACCTTGTTACTCCCGAGGGTGAGGCTGCCAGTCGTGAGGCCGGGGAACCCGGTGCCGGTTACGCTGACGGTGGTTCCGACCGGGCCGGTCGTGGGGCTCAGAGTCATGGCTGCACTGGTTGCCTGGGCTGCTGCAGCCCCTGCGCCGGAGATGGCGGCGGCCAGTCCGAGCCCAAGGATGGTGCGTCGGTTTGCTGTGTGGTTCATCGCTTCCTCCGTGTCTTCGCCTGACGGTTGCAGGGCGTCCTCATCACAGAAGCGGGAGATCGCGCAAAAAGCTAGGAGTCTCCGGCCCGGCCATTGGAGATGATGCGGTTGACCGCTCTGACTGCCGTAGCCGTGTAGAGGCCGTGCCCGATGATGAACCCGATGGCATCCTGCTCGGTTGCGGGGGCTCCCCGTTCAATCAACAGGCCTGTCCGGAAGTGCTGTGCATCAGGAATCAGCAGAGTCGAGTAGGCGACATCGGCGTCACGGAGCACCTCTTCGGAGCGGGACCGTGGAGCGACCAGATAGGGGTAACGGCTCGCGTCAACAAGGGCAGCTATCCGGGCGTGATCCGTGAAGCCCAGGTGCTCCCGGACGGCCGCAGCCGCACGGCCCGTGTTGACGCCGTCATCTTCCGCCCCGGCGTAGTCGTAGTCATGGAACAGTGCCGCCAGGAACACAAAGTCCGTCTCATCAGGGGACAGCTGCTCCCCCGCGGCCAGTTCGAGCGTGGCCAGGGCGACCACGAGCATGTGCGGCGTGCCATGGTAGGGCAGGGCGGCGGACGGGTTCGCGTCCAGGGCTGACAGGACGGCGCCGGCGTGTTTGGGAAAGCGGGCGCGGAGTTCGGCTGCACACCTGGCTCGGCGCTCCAGATCAACTGGTCTCACTTGGCCCCCTTTTAGGTGGTGCTGGTCGAATCCTCGTAGAGGGTGAACGGGATGCCCTTCCCCTTGGCATAGCGCAGGCAGTGACTGGCGCCGCCGGATTTGTCCATGATGAAGGCGATGATGTGGTCCGGCTGGGTGTCCACCATGGCCTTGTTGCGTGTGTACCCGGCGCTCATGTCCTGTTTGCCGTCAGGCGTCCGCCATTTTGCCGGGTGCAGCTCAAGAGTCAACCCGTTGTGGGCCCAGACTTCTTCGCAGATCTTGTCCGCCCCTTTAGGGCACTTGCCGGAGACGAGAATCGCTTCGGGGTCCCGGCCGGTGGAGTCCCACCAGGCGCGGAGGGCGTCACGGATGACGGCACGGTCGGTCCACGTGCGGGAGCCGGTGATCAGCAGACGTGGGGGCATCAGAATCCATCCTCTTCGCCGTCATTGTCTGTGTCCTTCATGGCCAGCTCGGCAGCGTTCCTGGCTTTTGCGAACTTCGCTCCGTCGCGCATGGTGCTGCAGAGCTGGGCGTAGGCGATGAGGTTGGCAGTCTCGAGGAGTACGTTGGTCTTCGCTTGCTCTTCGGCGACAGCCAGAATGGCGCGTGTCTGGGTGACAGCGAGGGCCGTGGCTTCCGTCGGAGGGACGCCCTGGTTTGCGATTGCCCGGATTTCGTTGAGACCGTCGATGGCGGCCCGGTAGTGGTTATTCATGGTCGTCCCCCTGTGGACTATTGGAAATGGTCTCTCCTTCATGTGTGCGGCGGAGAGTGTTTCCCGGCCCGCTCAGCGGCAGACCAGGGCGTAGGTGTGGGGGTCCGATATTCCTGGCTCGGGTGCATCAGTCGGGGTGTCGTCGGAGACCAGGATGTCTTTGACGATGCTGATGACTGCGGCCCGCAGCTGCAGCGTGTTGCCGCCGGTCTTCGGCCAACCGGTCGCGGCGAAGACATCCTTGACGTCGGATGTGGCGTCCCAAAGGACCCCGAGGAGACGATCGTGCAGGTGCACGGTCACTTCCGGCGTATCGCCTTTGAGGTGTTGGCGCATGGCTTCGTCGACAAGCCAGGCTGAAGCCCAGGACGATGATGCGAAGAACTGGTTCTCATAGGCGCCGTCGGATACCAGCCAGCGCATGTCCCTGGCGATCTCAGCCATGGGGCGGACCTCGGTAAGTGTGCTCATGGCTGCCATGTGTGCGGATGCGCCCTAGTTCGGGAACAGGGCTAAAGCCGGCCCGTTCCTTGTGGCCGACCCCTGTGCCCGGCTCTATCCGAAAGCGCCGCGGGCGTCCGATTCGTTGTCGAAGAGCCGGCAGCCCCAATAGGTCCAGGTGCCGTTCCGGTGCCGCTTGAAGAGGTATCGGCTCTCGCTGGCCTCGCTGTATAGCCGCACCGCCTCGTCAAAGCTCGCGGCACCGATGGGTGACTCGTTCAACTGCCAGGCGGTTTCCGCTTCCCCTGTAGCGGCGAAGCCTTCGGCCCAGATGGTGAAAAGGGGTGTGCTCTCCTCAACGGGTTCTGTGCGGGTCTCAGTCGCTGTCGCTGTCATCGTGCGTTCCTTTCGTATCGGACCTGCAGAAAGGCCACGGCCCGAAGTCAAGAGATCAGGAGGCGATCTACTCGAAATTGGGCCGTGGCGTTATCATGGGAGCAGGAGTCCAAGATTGAGCATGTAGCTCATTTTGGCTCCCAGCTGGCTCCTACTTCGCTCAGTGAGCGGTTGCTGAACCGATCAAAATGTTCAGAAATCCCAGTCACCGTCGAGTGTGGAAACGGCCTTCGACGATCCGACGATATAGCTGCTGCCGCTGCCGCTGAAAAAGTCGTGATTCTCGTCAGCGTTCGGGGAGAGCGCGGAGAGGATGGCCGGGTTCACGTTGGTGGCATCCTGGGCGAAGACGGGGTCGAGACCGAGGTTCATGAGCGCCTTGTTGGCGTTATAGTGCAGGAACTTTTTGACGTCCTCGGCCAGACCGACGCCGTCGTAGAGGTCGTGCGTGTACTGGACCTCGTTCTCGTACAGTTCGTCGAGCAGTTCGTAGGCGTATGCCTGGAGCTCTTCGCGGCGCTCCGCGGTCTCCTTCTCCAGTCCGCGCTGGAACTTGTAGCCGATGTAGTAGCCGTGGACTGCCTCGTCTTTGATGATGAGGCGGATGAGGTCCGCCGTGTTCGTGAGCTTGGCCCGCGAGGACCAGTACATCGGCAGGTAGAACCCTGAGTAGAACAGGAAGCTCTCCAGCAGCGTGGAGGCCACCTTGCGCTTCAGGGGGTCGTCGCCCTGGTAGTAGTCCATGACGATCTGCGCCTTCTTCTGGAGGTGCACGTTCTCTTCGGACCAGCGGAACGCCTCGTCGATCTCCTTGGTGGAGCACAGCGTCGAGAAGATCGAGGAGTAGGACTTTGCGTGCACCGATTCCATGAAGGCGATGTTCGTGAGGACAGCTTCTTCGTGGGGCGTGATGGCGTCCGGGATCAGGCTGACAGCCCCGACGGTGCCCTGGATGGTGTCCAGCAGGGTCAGGCCGGTGAAGACGCGCATGGTGAGCAGCTGCTCTTCCGGAGTGAGGGTGGCCCAGGACTGGACGTCGTTGGACAGCGGGATCTTCTCCGGCAGCCAGAAGTTGTTCACCAGCCGGTTCCAGACCTCGACATCCTTGTCGTCCTGGATGCGGTTCCAGTTGATGGCGTTCACGCGGTTGATGAGTTTGAGGGCAGAGGTCATGGGTACTTATCTTTCAGTTCTCGAAGGTGGTGACGCTGTTCTGCCGTGCGGCAGTGTCGGCAG
Source organism: Pseudarthrobacter chlorophenolicus A6 (assembly GCF_000022025.1). GTDB lineage: Bacteria > Actinomycetota > Actinomycetes > Actinomycetales > Micrococcaceae > Arthrobacter > Arthrobacter chlorophenolicus. The sequence continues at coordinate 403,792 of NC_011879.1, read as the reverse complement.
GTCGGTATTTGGTGGCGACCCACAGAAGGGGTGCAGCCGTCATTGCCAGGCCGGCAAGCAATGGGAGGATTCGCAGCGGTGTCGGCTCCGGAAACAAGTACTCTGCGAGTTCCCGGAACGGGTGGAACAGTGCCAGACCAAGGATCAATGAAGCACCGAAAGCAGCGAGTACTTCGCTTCCGCGGAGGGGAACTTCCAAGGCCATCCCGTAGATCTCGGTGTAGTAGCCGTGCCACTTTGTACCTGCTTGCTGGCGGGGTCTCCCGGTCATTTCTGGCTCCTTCCGTTGTCTTCTAGCTGATCTATGCGTCCCGCAGGGCGACGGGCCTAATTCGTCCTCATGCGGTCTCCGGGAGGCGAAACTGAAGGCTTTTCTTGCCCTGGAACATGCGTAGATTTGCCGGTGGGCCGGTCGCTGCTCAGGCGGCCACAGGTTCCTCAGACGCGCGGGCGGCGTCATATTGGCTGATGCCGTGGACGATGGCGTGGAGGTTCCAGAGAAAGTGGAAGCTGTAGTCGGTGAAGTCGTGTTCCCCGAGGGCGTCCGCGAAGTCGAACAGGTCATGGGAAAAGCCGGCCAGCGCTGACGTGGCCTCATGCTCGTCCTCGGCCCACTCCAGGACGCTGTCCTGCAGCTCCGCCAGCGCCTCGCTGCGCTGCTCCCCTTCCACTTCCGCGTCATCGAGCTGGCCGACGGCGTCCTCCAGAACCCGCCGGGTAAAGGCATCGGGTGAGTACGGCTTGGCAGGCGAGTCGGAGGCGAGCAGTTTCTCGTGCCAGTAGTAGTCGTTGATCCCGCCGTCGGCGCGGCGGAAGAACTGGAACATGTCGTCCAGGCGGGAGAAGGTGAAGGTTCCCATGTCGCCGTTAATGGTGAGCAGGCCGGGACTGGTGACGATCTCGAACCAGGATTCAGAGCTGGTCGGCCGACGAAAGCGCAGGTGACGGTACGTGCCCTGGTCGAGCAGGACGGTCATCTGATGGCCGGCAGTGTCTGCGGAGAAGCTGGCCTTGGGGTCAACGCGGGTTTCCATGGCGCTCATGTGTGCGGAACCCGTGGGGCGTCTCACCAACCCATTGAGCCGGTACCTCTGCACCAAATCCGGAAGGCCCTCGGGAGATTGCCAAGGGCCTTCCGGATTAGCTGTTCAGATGGGGCCCATCAGGGAGCCACAGTCACTTTGAACATCTTGTAGTGCACGATGCCATTGATCCTGACGCCGACGAAGACGTTCATATCCTGGCCCCTCAGGGTGGAGTTCTCCCAGGTATCTACCTCGATGCTCCAGTAGTGGAAGCCGTTGTCCTCGCCTGAGGCACTGACGACACCGTATGCGTTGGTTCCGTTCTTCGTCCACGCTTCACCGAAGAACTCCTGGCCGGGCCCCAGTACGCTGACATCGGTTCCGGCAGGTGCCGCCACGGTGAACGTCATCCGCTGGGTTCCGGCAGCGATGGTCCTGTCACCGAAGTCGGATGCAAAGGACGGGGCTGCTACCAGTTCAGGCAGGGCCGTCGAGGGCTTGCTGAGAAGCGACATGTAGAAGGCCCGCTGCGCGTCGATCATGGTCTTCTGCGCTGCTTTTGTAGCAGCCTCCGGGCTGGCCCAGAAGACATTCTGCGCGTCTCTCCATGCAGTCCAGGTCGCTGTTACATCGGGATTCTCAGCCTTCAGAGACTGCCACATCTCGTAGTACTGGTGGTAAACGGCCGGGGTCACGGCAGCTTGTTCTGCCTGGTAAGCAGGCGAGGCTTCGTAGGCGTCCCACGTCGCGTAGTCCGACTGGGCAAGGCTCAGAGTTTCAGGGGAGGAATCCAGTCCAAGCTCCAAGTTCATGTAGGCGATCATTTCTGTCGCGACCGCATTGCTTGGGTTAGCGTCGGACGCAGTCAGCGCGGTGTATGTCAGGGCGGAGGATGGGGTGTCCCCGCCCGGCCAGGTGCCGCCGATCTGCCCGACGAGCTGCTTCAGCTGCTCAACGGGGACGCACGTGTTTGCCGGAGCTTCGGTCAGCTGGACCGGACTGGGGGCAGCACTGGAGGCGATGAACGTTTTGCCTGACCCGGAGCGCGCGGCCGCCACGTAGCAGGAGCCGGGGCCGTCAGTCACTGCGCCGACGTTTTCGGGCATGTTGAGGTACCTGTGGCCGGCAAGGACTGTAGAGGTGTCGAACCGGCCGTCCTTCGCCTTGGATACGCCCTGGGCTGTTCTGACCGAATCCAGGTCCTGCTCGGCCCCCTTGTCCTGGGCAAAGGGAATGACGCCGAAGATGGTGGCCAAGACCCCCGCGGTGAGGATGCCGACTACGACGACTCCTACAAGGATGGAGGGCAGGTCGAAGGCTCCGTGTTCATTCCGGAACGCATCAGCCGTGAGCTTTCTTTTCGGCACTAAGGGCGCAATTGCCAATGGTCTACTTTCCTGTGGGCCGGGGACACTGCTTGGCTGTCACCGGACAGTGAATTGTTCGCGGGCGCAGTTCGGTCCCGGAGGAAACATGCGTAGACATGATGGCGATGGAGTGTGGGGACGGCACCTATTACCGGACAGCAAAAAACCCCGGCGTAAGCCGGGGCATTTGCGGGACTGGCACGGCGGCCGCTCGACCCGCAGGTTGTTTTTGGCCCACATGGGCGAGTAACTCGGGGGCGGTCCGTCGGCTTGTCCTTCGATCGCTATGTGTGCGGCGGAAGAAGCCCGTGTCTTCGCGCCAGTATCCCCGGCCCGCATGAACGGGCCGGGGCGGCGCTGGAAGCTGTCAGTCCTTGGCGTCCAGGGCGGCGTTCGCTTCTGCCATCGCCTGCTCGTTTTCATCCACTGGCAGGGTGTCCTCGATGAAGTAGCCGTTGGTGTCCGGCGATTTATCGCCGCAGTGGGCAACGCGGTGGTTGGCTTCCGGTGCTGGCCGCGTTCCGACGTCCCCGCCATGCTGGTGGATGGTGGCGCAGCGGTAGCAAAGGACTTCCACGGACCGGTTCCAGCGGCCGGTTGCGGTGTCCTGAAGCATGCTGTGCCAGATGACCGGGTTGTTGAGGCCCTGGTGGGCCTCGATCCAGGCGGTTCGAACTGTCTTCGGGATGGCTCCCTTGTCGGCAACCTGCACGCCGGCGCCCTTGGCCCATTCACGGATGGTCTTGTTGATGTACTGGTCGTGGTCCTTGTATCCGCGGTCGCTGCGTATTGCGCGTGGCTTCATGGTTCCCCCTGGGGTAGTGGCGATTTTCCTGAACCATTGTGCCCCGGGGCAGCAGAAAGCCCCGGCAACCGAAGCGTCCGGGGCTTTCCACGTCAGGGTGTCATCACAGCTGACAGGAGACGCAGCCGGTTACCTCGGTCCCTTCCAGGGCCATCTGGCGGAGCCGGATGTAGTAGATGGTCTTGATGCCCTTCTTCCAGGCGTAGATCTGGGCCTTGTTGATGTCGCGGGTGGTGGCGGTGTCCTTGAAGAACAGCGTCAGCGACAGGCCCTGGTCCACGTGCTCGGTGGCCGCGGCGTACATGTCCACGATCTTCTCGTAGCCGATCTCGTACGCGTCCTGGTAGTACTCCAGGTTCTCGTTCGTCAGGTAAGGAGCTGGGAAGTAGGTGCGGCCGATCTTGCCTTCCTTGCGGATCTCGATCTTGGCCGCGATCGGGTGGATGGATGCCGTCGAGTTGTTGATGTACGAGATGGAACCGGTCGGCGGGACAGCCTGCAGGTTCTGGTTGTAGATGCCGTGCTCCATGACGGAGGCCTTGAGCTCTTCCCAGTCGGCGATGGTCGGCAGGGTGATGCCGAACTTCGCGAACAGTTCCTGGCCGCGCTCGGTCGTGGGGAGCCAGGAGCGGGTGACGTACTTGTCGAAGAACTCACCCGAAGCGTACTTGGACCGCTCGAACCCGTCGAACGTGACGCCGCGCTCCTTGGCGATCAGGTTGGAGGCGCGGATGGCGTGGAAGGCGACAGCTGCCATGTATTTGCCGAAGAAGTCGATGCTCTCCGGGGACCCGTAGTAGACGTGTTCGCGTGCGAGGAAGCCGTGCAGGTTCATCTGGCCCAGGCCAATCGCGTGGGACATGCGGTTGCCGCGGGCGACGGATTCGACGGCGGTGATGTTGGACTGGTCCGACACGGCCGTCAGCGCCCGGATCGCGATCTCCACGGTGGCGCCCAGGTCCCCGCCGTCCATCGCCTTGGCGATGTTCATCGACCCCAGGTTGCAGGAGATGTCCTTGCCGATGCCATCGACCTCGTAGTTGAGGTTTTCGTTGTAGGTAGTCGGGGTGGAGACCTGCAGGATCTCGGAGCACAGATTGGACATGATGATCTTGCCCTCGATCGGGTTCGCCCGGTTCACCGTGTCCTCGAACATGATGTAGGGGTAACCGGATTCGAACTGGATCTCGGCGAGGGTCTGGAAGAACTCGCGGGCCTTGATCTTGGTCTTCTTGATGCGCGCATCATCGACCATCTCGTAGTACTTCTCGGTGACGTTGATGTCGGAGAAAGGCATCCCGTAGACCTTTTCGACGTCGTAGGGCGAGAACAGGTACATGTCCTCGTCCTTCTTGGCCAGCTCGAAGGTGATGTCCGGGATGACGACGCCGAGGGAGAGGGTCTTGATGCGGATCTTTTCGTCCGCGTTCTCGCGCTTGGTGTCCAGGAAGCGGTAGATGTCAGGGTGGTGCGCGTGCAGGTACACCGCGCCGGCACCCTGGCGGGCACCGAGCTGGTTGGCGTAGGAGAAGCTGTCCTCGAGGAGCTTCATCACGGGGATCACGCCGGAGGACTGGTTCTCGATCTGCTTGATCGGCGCACCGGTTTCGCGCACGTTCGTCAGGGCGAACGCCACGCCGCCGCCGCGCTTGGACAGCTGCAGAGCGGAGTTGATGGCCCGGGAGATGGACTCCATGTTGTCTTCGATGCGCAGCAGGAAGCAGGAGACCAGCTCACCGCGCTGTGCCTTGCCGGAGTTCAGGAACGTAGGAGTCGCCGGCTGGAAGCGGCCATCGATAATCTCGTCCACCAGCTTCTCCGCCAGGGCCTTGTCACCGGCGGCCAGGCCGAGGGCGACCATAGTGACACGGTCCTCGTAGCGTTCCAGGAAACGCTTGCCGTCGAACGTCTTCAGCGTGTAGGAGGTGTAGAACTTGAACGCGCCCAGGAAAGTCTCGAAGCGGAACTTCTTCTTGTAGGCCCGTTGGAAGAGGGACTTCACGAATTCGAAGCCGTACTGCTCCAGCAGTTCCGGCTCGTAGTAGCGGTTCTCAACCAGGTAGTCGAGCTTCTCCGCCAGGTCGTGGAAGAAGACGGTGTTCATGTTCACGTGCTGCTTGAAGTACTGACGGGCTGCTTCACGGTCAGCGCCGAACTGCATCTTGCCGTCGGCTCCGTAGAGGTTCAGCATGGCGTTCAACTCGTGATAGCCCAGGCCCTTGTAAGCCTCGGGAAGCAGGTCGTCCTTGCTCACGCGTTCAGGCGCGAGGGTGTTCGTTTCCAAAATGTCTCCAATCCAGTGCGGACACGCTCCACGTCTTCCGGGGTGCCCATAAGTTCTACTCGGTACAACAGTTGTGTGCGGCACTTGGCCGCGATGACATCCCCTGCCAGGCAGTAGGAGTCATGGAAATTGGTGTTCCCCGCCGCGATGACCCCGCGGATAAGCTCCCGGTTGCCTGGCACGTTGAGGAATTTGATGACCTGCTTCGGCACGGCCCCGCCCTCCGGGCCGCCTCCGTAAGTGGGGGTGACCAGGACAAACGGCTCGGTGGCGAGCAGGGTGTCGTCAGAGGTGCGGAGCGGCAGCCGGTGAGCCGTCAGGCCGAGCTTCTGAACAAAGCGGTGTGTGTTGTCCGAGACGGAGGAAAAGTAGATCAGGTTCCCCGTCACAGTCAGCACCATCCCTTGTTGTGGACCACATCTTCAGGTCCTTGATCTCTCCCTATGCGGCCCGGTCGGCGACGGCCGTCATTCGTGGGGCTCCCCCCGTTCGCGCCAGTTCCCCCCTCTTTCGGGGCAGCCCGACACATGTGTGCGGCGTTTGGAGTAACCCTTCCCGCTATCCATTGACACATTTACACATTATTGAATATGGTTCAGGAGAACCAGAACAATATGAAGGCAGGAAGCAATGCCCATCCCGCATATCACCATCACCCCGGCCGCTCCGATCATCGACGAGGTGCTCACGCCGAACGCGGCAGCCGCCTACGTGGACACCCCGCGTCCGAACATTTCCAAGCTCCTGGCCGCGACCTACCTGCAGGATCTGTCTATGTCCTCCCTGGAGCCGCTGCGGAAGGCCGACTTCGTTTCCGCCGGCAAGCAGTTGCCGTTGATCCAGACCGCGCCTGCTGAGGAGAGCACCGATGAGTGGCGCAATTGGTGGGGTGACGCGCCCACACTCAGCGACGAAGACTGGCTCAACGCCCAGCGCGGCGACTGGACCGGTGCCAGCCCCGAGCGGATCGCAAAGGTCGGCTACCTGCTCGTCGGCCTCGGTGGAATCATCACCGGCGTCACCAAGGTCAGCAGGGCGGTTCCGTCGGGCCACCCCCGCAAGGCCCGCTTCGAACTCGAACTCCTCGGCCGGCTGACCGGCGACCTGCGGTCCAACCAGAAGACCTTCCCGGAAACGCCCAGCGACGAAGAGCAACTCTTCGCCTTCAACCTGGTCGGCAAGCGCTACAAGCCTCTCGCTGGCGGCAGCGTCATGTGGCTCTAATCCGCCCACTCACCAACTTCAACCACGAAAGGCCCGCCATGACTGCTGCCTCTGAAATCACCGTCGACCACCTGATCAACAAGGGGCTGATACACCCCGAAACCGCGGAAAAGCACCGCGCCAAGCGGTCGCGCCACGACGAGATCCTGGCCGGGATGCGCGGCACGGAGACCGACAGCACCACCCTGATCACGATGTCCGACGGCCCGCTGGAAAAGGCTATCGTGGGCGCTCTCTGTGACGCGGCCGGTATCCCCGGAACGGCGCGGGATGGTATCCGCCTGCTTTCCGGAAGTGAATTCCGGGTCGACTCCGGGGCCAAAGACCGGCGCACTATCGACATCATCGGAGCGAGGAGGTTGGACGAGGCTGTGACCGTCAAGGCCTGGCACCCCGTCTTTGCCACCGAAGCCAAATACGACGCCTGGGTCAACGGCGGGCACGGCTACTGCAAGGCCGCGAAAGAGTCCTACTCCAACCAGGCGATCTGCTATCTGCACGGATGCATCGATGCACGGCTGGGCGAGGACGTGAAGTTCATCTGGCTCGGCAATGCCACCGCCCATCCGGAATTCGGCCCCTGGGGCAGGAAAGGCATCCACGAGGGCGACTTCAAGTGGGCCGGTCTGGAGGAGGCGTTCCGTCTGCAGGAGATCGCCAAGGAACGCTGGTCGTCTCTGACGTGGGCAGAGGTCGGCGAAGCCATCACTGTGGCTTTGGCAGCCGAAGGTCTGGCGGACGAGGCAGCGGCCATTGTCCGGTTCCTGCGCGCCGGCGGTCCGTCCTCAAACTGACCCCGAGCACCCTGCTGGGGCTGCGCTCCGCAGGGTGCTCAGCGCATCATGCAGCCACGGTGGGGCATGACATGCGTGCGGTGCTCGGTGCAGCAGTGGTTCTCGTGGTCGCAGCCGACATGCTCGTAGTCATCGGCGAGGGTCGTGTCGACCGGGACGCGGTCTCGAGTCCCGCCACCGGGCGTGGCGGAGACCAGGATGACAGCACGGCCGGAGCGCAGGCCGGTGAGGGTCCACAAGCTGCCGTCGGCCTTGTCCTTGTAGACGTGGCCGATGCCCACCGAGATACGAAGCTTGGGGGTGGCGAGGGTCTCGGCGGAAAGCTTCAAGGGGATGCCGGTGCGGACACCGGGGCGGGGTGCGTTCTCTTCCATGGGCTTCATGTGTGCGGCAGCTGGCCGCCCACTCTCCCCGCGTTCAGGGCGTATCCTGCGCCCAGCTCTTCATCGGTGAGGTAGACCCGGCGTTCACAGTCGGTCCCGTAGTACTCCTCCCCCAGGCTGATGAGCCCGGAGTCGCAGATTTTCAGGACATGCCATGTGCGGCCGGTGGAGTGGTTGCGGTAGCGGGCGCCGACGGCGGGTGCGGCCGGAGCGAGAAGCGTGGTCATGTCTTGGCTGTGTGCGGCTGCGCCGTGTTCCGTCAGCCGATCCCGCGGCTCTGGTACAGCTCCGTGATGGTTGATGCGCGGCGACGAGCAGCGATGTGCAGGGCGATGCGGGCGCAGGCCAGGGAGTCCGCGGCGGCATCGTGATTGTCGAACTCGGGAAGCCCCAGATATGCGGTCACCACGTGCAGTCTGGTTTTCTCCAGCTGCAGCGCCGCCCGGGACAGGGTCTGGGTGCAGCGGAACTCGTTGCGCGGCTGGCCCAGGCCGGTGAGTTCGAAAGAGTGGCGCAGAACCGTCGCGTCATAGGTGATGTTGTGCGCGAGCACCGGGCCGTCCCCGATGATCCCGGACAGCCGGAGCATGGCGTCCTTCAGCGGCTGGGCATCGATCACCATGGAGGCGTCGATCCCGTGGATCCGGCTGGCATAGGCGTCGAAGGAATCCAGGCCGGTGAAGGGTCGGATCAGCCAGGACGTCGTGCCGGTGATGAGTCCGTCGCGCACCGTCGTCACGCCCACCGAGCACGCTGAGGCACGGTCGGAGTTGGCTGCTTCGAAGTCGATGGCCGTGAAGTTCAGGCCGGGGGTCGTTTCCATGCAGGTTATGTGTGCGGAAGCGGCGTCAGCCCTTCCCGTTGCACATCCATCTTGCACCGCGGTTCAGTGGCGCCAGTCGTAGGACAGGTCGCCCCGGTAGAAGCCGATCTCCAGCGCGGCGTGGGCGCACTTGCCGTGGATGTAATCTCTCTCGGACTGGCGCAAAGACACGGACTCGAGCAAGTCCATGCGGCTGAGGAACCACGCGCGGTGCGAGTCCACCCGCGGGTTCCCACTGGCCTCGGGAAGTGCCCTGACGTAATTGACGGCCTCCCTATAGGCATCTGCCTTGGAGTCGAGCGGATTGGTGAAGGCGCTCTCAACGGCGGCTGCAAGGGCGGCGGTGTCGGAAAGTTCCAGCGTGGCTGTGTCTGCAATAGGCATGCCTTCCTATGTGTGCGGAGCGATGAGGTGTGCTCCCCGGGCGGGCTCCAGCAGGTGCCTACGCATGAGTCCTGGTAGAAGGACCAGCCCTATCCCGTGAACCACCCATTTTCAAGGATGGCCATCCGCTATGACCTCACGAGGAAGACATCGCGCCGCGACCCGGCACCAGATCAAGACGCCTTCGGTTCGGCGCATAGTTCCGGCACCCCTTATCGCCGCCGCGTTCGCGCTGGCGTTGACCGGTTCTGCGTCCTCGGCGACCGTAGTGCCAGAGCCAGTTCAATTGAGCGCTGCATCACGCACGGCAGGCTCCGCCCTGCCCCTGGCTGAGAGGCCCGCCGTACCCGCCGAGCCCACGGACCAGTCGGCCGCTACCTCGGTCGAGGTGCCGGCCCGTACGCCTTCTCCTGCACCTTCATCCGAGGCTCCCCCACCCGCGCCCGCGGCGGCAGCCCGCCCGGAGCCTCCGGCTGTGGCGGTTGCTCCTGCTGTCATGGTCGAGCCGGAAACCAAAGCCGCTCCTCCGGTGCCAAGTCCGGCGCCGGCAGTACGGATGGTGTACCTGGCCGGAGCGGGCGGCCAGGAAGCGGTCGACCTGTGCATCGGGCCGGTCCACTTCACGCCTGTCACGGAATACTTCTCGGTCGCAGAGCACGATTCCTGTGGCGGATGGGAGCGCTTCTCGGATCTCCAGACCGGCGATCATGTCACCATCAGCGGCTTGGGCAGCTACACGGTGTCGGACAGGGGAACCGTCCCCAAGGGCGGGACCACAAACGATGTCCTGGCAGTCCTTGGGCGCTTCCCGGCCGTCGCTCTTCAGACTTGCATCCCCGGGACAAATCGGATGTTGGTGATCGGTTTGAGTGCTTGAGAGTCCCACATAGATGCGGCGGCCGCCGTCTTTAGATGACGTTGGCCGCCGCGGGAATATCCGCGCTGGACGATTGATTGCTCGTCCTAGTTGCGAAGGCCCACTCCACGGGACTTTACGTTGTAACCAAACGGGCACCATACCCATGCGGTCTGTCCGCTTCCTGCGCGCTTCCAGTCGCTCTGCACGAACGTCTGGAAGAAGGGCCAGTAGGACTGGAAGCAGACAGCGTACGCCTGGTAGGAGCCGGTACCGCCGGAGCAGAATGCGGTGGCGTAGGTGTACCCACCGCCTGCGTAGCAACCGTTCGGCGCGGCCGATGCCGGGCCTGCACTGAGTGGCAGCATCAGGGCTGTTACGACAGCGGTTCCGAGGGCGAGGGACGTAAGTTTGCGTTTCATTGAGAACTCCTTCAGGGCCGACGGGACTTCGAGCGAGGTCCCCCAACTTCTCTCGTGCCCGCTGCACCGGTCACAGGACCAGTCCATCAACGGGAGCCGGGCAGGAAAAGATGCCGGCCAAGAGGACTTGAGCGCGTCCTCTTGTGAAAGACCTCTTTATGCAGAGGTAGTTTGCTGGAACTGAGAAAGTGCCCTCTCGGCCAGCTCTTCCAGGGTCAGGTCGTCGCCGGCGTCAAGGAACGCAAGCATCAATGCCAGTGCCGCCGTGCCTAACAGCGAGGATTTTTCCTCGTGGTTGAGAATCGGCTCATCCACTCCTGCAAGCAGCCTCATGCCAAGCCCCTCGGCGGTGGACTGCAGGATGATGTTGAACATCTCGATGGAGACGCCTTTCCGAAACCGCACCCCGTAGTGGTCGAAGACCCTTACATAGAGCTGGCACCAGGCGTCCGAAAGTGTTGAGTACATGGAGGAAAGAGCGTCGGACGCCACACTGTCTGCGGCGGACGACGCGACAGCCAGGAGCTGAAATCTGTAGGCGGGCAGGTCCAGGACCAGCTTCAGGTCTTCATAGGCGACTTCGTGGACGGCCTTCGAGAAGTCCGCTCCTGATGTCAGTAGCTCCGCGGATCGGTCAGCCAGGGCGATTTGCAGGCTCCAGTGCCTCGCGGTGAGGGCATAAGCGATGAAGTCCGCTAGGAAGTGCTGATGGGCAGCCCACCTATCTCGGAATTTTGCCTCGGTGGGAACGAGGTGCGCGTGATCTTGCTGGGCCCTGCTGAGGACCTTGGGCTTGGACAGGTAGGACATGGTCGGCCGGACTTCCTCGTCCCCGGCTACTGATGGCGCACTGAAGAGATCTTCCGTCAGACTCAGGGCGGCATCCAGGAACGCCCGAGTCAGGCTGTCGTTGGCCAGCTTCATGCGGCTTTGTGCCCTGACTCTCTTGAGATTGGTCACGATTCCAGACAGGTCGGTTTGCTCAGAGGAATGGTCCACACATCGGAAGGGCTTGCCGGGCTGAGAAGTCATGACGCCTCGCTCTCTGGTCGCTGCATGGGGTACGTCAAACGGTAGTGGAGGGCGGGCCCAGCCGATGCCACCACCATCGAAATGAAGGTTCGTGGCGAACTGCCCGCTATCCGAGCGGGCGTTCCTGCTGCATCCAGTCGTCAACGACGCCGTGGATGTCCATGTTCAGATTCCAGCCGGACTCCATATAGGCGTTGGCCACGAAACCGGCAAATTCTTCGACCTTGTCGCGCGTCTCGAAGCCCGTAACTCCGAGGACTGCATGCCCGTAGTTGTAGCCGAACCTATGCATGTCGTCCCACTGCTTGCGGTCTTCCGGGCTGAGCGGATCGGGCTCGTCTGGTCCGTCCCACCGGTCATCGCGGTCATCATCCTCAGCAGATGATCCCTCCACCGGCGACGGGTCACGCAGGAGGGCCGCCAGCGCCGCTTCGGTTTCGGCGGCCGTGGCCTCATCCTTGTACTTCCGGATGCACTCCTTGGCAAGAGTGCCTGGTTTGAAGTCCAGGTCGCGCTCGATGGGAAGGCCGGACTGGCCGCGGACGCTTTCAACTTCCGCGAGGTCGATGTATCCCCATTCGCCGCCGTGGCCAAGATCGACGTAGCCGAATGCTTCGTTCGCTTTAGGGTCGTACTCGGCGATGTACCAGTCCATGCCGCCCTGAAAGTAGTGCGCCTGCAGAGGCTTGTCGCCGAGCGGGCCCTCACCGTCGGTGGCGTACAGCGCGGGCCAGGCTGCCATCTCCTCGGCCGGCGGGTAGAAGTCGTGCCCGCGGAGTTTCCGCAGCGTCTCCACCGGGCGGGGCGCGGGAGGGGCCAGGGCAACATCGGGTTCCGCGTGGGCGGTAGCGGCAAACTGGCCGCCGGCGGGGATTCCTTGCGGCTGGCGGGCGATGTTTTCGGTCATGATGCTCCTGGTGAATGAGATGGCGTCACCCAGTCTGTGTGCGGCACTCCCGCGATACGCCATTCCCTATTGAAGGTCTCAACGCACATTCCTAAACTGGTCGGTTATACCGATGCGGGGGCGGCCATTCCTGAAATATCTATGGAAGGCACATCGATGAAAGACGAACGATTCGACAGAGAATCAAACTTGGTTACACCGATCTCTGGCCGCAGGGACAAAACAATCAACGTCCAGCCAATTTCGACCGTCATCCGGTCCCAGGAAAAGACAGAGCCGATACCTGGGGCCGCTGAAGCTAGCACCGTTCCTTTTACAGAAATTGGCTTCGGTCGTCCTCTGAGCTTGACGATCGAAAGCATCTTTCCGGGCAGCGCAGGCTGGCATGACCGTGAGCGGATTGGCGGGATCTTGGTCGCTTCGGCCGTCAAGAATCCGTTTCTGAACGATGCTGCGCCTACGGCCATGCACTATTACTTCAAGGACGCGTCCGCGGGGGAAGCACTGTTGCCGTCCCCACACGAAGGCGGTTCCAACGTCGTCTACTACAGTCCGGGCATGATCCACTCATCCCTGGATGTCGAAGTCCGGATGTCCTTCGATCGCTTTGACCCGGCAAAGCTTGAGGTTTGGACTGATGCCGTCGGAAAGGTCAGCAACTTGCCGATCTTCACGGCATTTCCTCCGACAGCCGGGCCGGCAGCAATCGTCTACGCCGCGTCCACCGCCATCAAGTTCGCAGCGCGGGCCATGGACGGGTGGTTCGATGACGACAGGGACTGGATCTCGACCTGGAGCCCCCTGCCGATCGCCGAAGAGGGCTTCACATCGGCCAAGGCATCCTGGGTGCTCTTCTACGGAGACAAGGAGCCGGAGACTGTCCAGGGAGTTGGAGGGTCCATTATCGCCAGGGAATTCGACTACCGCGGCGAGCAATACGTGGTCGACGAGGAAAGCGGGACACTGCGCTACCGCCAGAATCCAGAGCGCGAAGTTTTGGAGGGCGCGCCCTACATTCTTGCCAGGCTAAGCGGGCAAGAGAAGAACCAGCTCAAAAAATGGGCTCCGTCAGCCGTCAGTGCGGTCCTGTATGAAAGGTTTTACGGGGCGACCAGTGACGGTGTGGCGTCTGACCTCGTTGAAGTCGTGACAGCATTCAACGACATGGTGATGGCCAAGCAGGTGGCCGATCTCGATGTGGCCTTGAAGCAGTTGCCGGCGAAGGACCGGAAGGGTTCGGACCTGCAAAAGAAGCGCGACGGCGCACTCAAGAACATCCAGGACGAGAAGATTGCGGACATGCTGAAGTAGCCGATCGGCCTAGAATCCTCCACCACAGAACAGCCCCGGAACTCCACCGGGGCTGTTCTGGTCCTAGGCAGGGGCAGAGGCCGTCGGCGTCGGTTCTGGCGAGGCAGGGGCACTGGGCACCACGGCCGGTGCCGGGGCAACCGGGTATTTCACCGTGGTCACTCCGGTGGAACTGAGGAAGATGCTGCCTCCGGCGAACGTCTGCTCGGCGCCTCCCGGAACGGTCACGATGGCCGATGTCGGGTAGCCGAGCTTCCCCTTCTCAGCCCCTTGGCCTACCCAGGCGAGGCGGATCTTTCCGGTCGTGACGAAGTAGCTCTTGGACGGGGTCATGATGATGGCGCCGTTCTGGAAATACTGGATCAGTCCCCCGTTGAGGGCTGCCGTCTGCTCCTCGGTGGGGAAGCCGAGAACGGGGCCGCCGGTTGCGTCGTACTTGGTCGCCATGCCGCCGATCAGGCTCCTCGCGCCGGTGAACGAGGACCAGAGGATGGAGCCGCCCTGGTAGTTCTGCCGGATGCCGCCCGGCACCCCGAACTCATCAGTCGTTGGGTAACCCAGCGGACCGCGTTCGTAGCCGTGCTGGGCCCAAGCGCTGCGGATGCCACCCTTGGAAATGTGGGCTCCTGTCGCCGGGGTCCAATAGATGGCCCCGCCCTGGAACGTCTGGTACTTGCCTCCGTTGGTGAGGGTGAGCTCGGAGCTGGTCGGGTAGCCGAGCACCCCGTTTTCGGAGCCTGCCGCCGCCCACTTGGTACGGATGGCACCGGTGGTGGGGTGAGCCCCGGTGGCGGCGGACCAGTGGATGGCCCCGCCCTGGAACGTCTGGTAGGCCCCGCCGTTCTTCAGACCCTTGATCTCATCGGAGGTCGGGTAGCCGAGGACACCGCGTTCGTAGCTCTTGACACCCCACGCGGATCGGATCGCGCCCTTGGTGATGTGCGCACCGCTGGCAGCGCTCCAGTGGATGCTGCCGCCCTGGAACGTCTGGTAGGCCCCGCCGTTCTTCAGGCCCTTGATCTCGTCACTCACGGGGTAGCCGAGGTAGCCGTTCTGGCCGCCGGCGCGAAGCCAGGCAGCACGGATGGCGCCAGAGGTCGGGTGGGCGCCAGTCCCGGCGGTCCAGAGGACGGCTCCGCCTTGGTAGGACTGCGCAGCCCCGCCGCTCCTCAGTCCTCTGACCTCCTCGGTCGTCGGGTAGCCGAGCGCCCCGTTCTGGGCCCCGGCACGCAGCCACGCACTCCTGATCGCACCCGTGGTGATCCTGGCGCCGGTCGCCGACGACCAGGTGATGGCGCCATTGCGGAAGAGCTGCTGGGCGCCTCCCCGGACCAATCCCCCAGTCTCGTTTCCTGCGGGCACGCCGAGGATGCCTGCCGGGCCGCCGCTCCTGGCGTATCGGGCCGTGATCGCACCGAACGGGTTGCTCGAGTACGGGGTGAAGACGTCATCGACGGCGCCCATGATGATCCGGTCGCCGGGGCGGTTCGTCTTCAGCAGCCTGGTGACGGTGCTCAGGCTGGTGGACACACAGCCGGCGCTGGGAACCCTACCGGCGTGGAAGAAGATGGCGAAGGATGCCCCCTGAACGGTCCGAGCATCGGGGAGCCGGTTGTAGTTGATGACCGCGGCCTGCTCGTAGTAGCCCTCGTTCATGTACTTCCAGAGGTTCTCATCCGATGGGCCGCCCGCGCCTTCGAAGTACTGGTTGTAGGTCGCGCCCCGCTCACCGCCCCAGCGGGACATGGTGTTGACTGTGTGGTACCTCAGGGTGGTGCCGGGGTTCCGGCGGCCGAGTGCCTCGGTGAAGCTGAAGGAGCCGGTCGGGGTGCGGTAGGTGTCCTCCCATGCCTGGTTCTGGGGTGAGAAGCCCCTCAGCCCGCCGTAGCCCCAGTCCTGCCATTCCTGCACGTAGCCGCTTCCCGAGCGGCGGCACCCGGTGATGGTCAGGACGTTCGAGTTGCGGTCTGTCGCGGTGGCGAAGGTGACTCTGTTCGCGCCGAAACCGGAGAACTTGGTCTGGCCGTGGCTGAGCTTGGCGCACGGGTTGTACACCTGCGCTGACGCTTGGGCGGGAGGGCTGGTGGCCAGGGTGCCGAGGGCGATGGCTGCGGCCATGAAGGCCGCCGTGATGAGGTTTTTCTTGAACATGGGGTGCTTCCGTAGCGTCGAAGGGCTGCCGAGGTGAAATAGTACAGTCGTTGAACTAATTCCCATGTGTGCGGCAGTCTGCACTCCCGTGTGCGCGGCCGGTTCTTTAGCCGAACTGGTTGATGACGTTCAGGACGGCCGGGCCGAGGAGCGCGATGAAGAGGACGGGAAGAATGCAGAGCATCAACGGGATGATGACTTTGACCGGGATCTGCATGGCCTTCTCTTCGGCGCGCTGGCGGCGCTTGAGCCGTATCTCTCCGGCCTGGGTCCGCAGTACCTTGCTGATCGAGATGCCGTAGATGTCTGCCTGGACGACGGAGCGGATGAACGCGTCAAGGTCCGGAACGCTGGTCCGTTCCCCGAGCGCCTCGTAGGCTTCCCTTCGGGACCGGCCGATCTGCATGTCCTGCAGGGTCCGGACGAGTTCGTTGGCCAGCGGACCCTTGCCCTTGTCGCCGGCCCTGGCCATGGCGGAGTCGAAGCCGAGACCTGCCTCCACGGCGATCATCATCTGGTCCAGGGTGTCGGGCAGTTCGAGCCCGATCAGCTTCTGCCGTTCCTGTCCCCTGCTCTGGAGCAGGAGGTCCGGGACGAAGTAGGCGGTCACGGTGACGGCGATGACCAGCAGCATCAAGGGTGCTCCGGGCCGGCCGGTGTAGAGCAGCAGACCCAGCAGGAAAGCCACCACGGCCAGCACCGGCTTGGCGGCGATCACGCGCTCCAGCGGCCAGGCGGCGGGCCGTCCCGCGAGGGCGTGCAGCCGGTCCAGACGGGCGATCGCGCGCGGCATGGTGAACCGGCGGGCTGTGGCGGCGAGGGACCAGCGACGGCCCGCGGTGCTGTCCTTGGAGGATTCCTCGAAGCCCCGGAACAGGTTCTCCCGGACCACCTCGCGGCTCTTGTCCCGGCCCAGAAAGACGCACCACAGCAGCAGTGGGACCGAGACGGTGATGGCGTAGATGGCTAGGGTGACGGACGCCGGCATGATGCTCCTTTCGTTGGCACCGGCAAGATGCCGGGAGGGGGTTAGAACTTGAAGCTGACGATCTTCTTCAGCCACAGGCCGCCGACGGTCATCATGAGAATGCCGCCGGCAACCATGCCCCAGCCGAGCGGGCTCGATCCGAAGCTGACGATGTAGGACGGGCTGATGATTGCCAGGACGCCGATGATCAGGACAGGCAACGCCATGAGCACGTAGGCAGACATCTTGCCTTCAGCGCTGAGCGCTTTGACCTGCCGCTGGATCTGGTTCCGCTCCCGGATGGTGCGCCCCACCTGGTCGAGGACGTCAGCGAGGTCGCCGCCGACTTCACGGTGGATACCGATGGCCTGGGAGACCCAGCTGAAGTCCTCGCTCTTCATCCGCTCCGCGGTCTGGTCCATGGCGTCCGTCAGGTCCCGGCCGATGCGGGTTTCGTTCATGATCCGGGAGAATTCCTCCGCGGTCGGCGACGGCGCCTGCTGTGAAACGGCGTCGACGGCCCGCTGCAGGCTGTGTCCTGCTCTCAGGCCACCGGATAGGAGCTGCAGCGAGTCGTCGAGCTGGTCGGCGAACTTCTTGCGCCGCTTTCCGGCCAGGAACGACAGGTACATCTTCACGCCCAGCGCGCAGGCCAGGGCTCCGAACAGCCCCAGGAGCGGACCCCCGAGGAGGGCGCCGCAGATGATGGCGACAAGGCAGGCCGCACCGGCGAGGATCAGGAAGTCTGCCGGGGCGATGACCAGTCCCGCGTGTTCCAGCGCCACGGAGATTGCCCGGGTCCAGCCTCTGCGGTTCAGGACCTCCTCGATGGTGCTGGAGGTGATTCCTGTCATCCGGCTCAGCACTGAAGTGCCTTCCGCGGCTGCCGGGCGGCGCCGGTCCGGCCCCAGCTTCGGCCGCCACGGCTTGAGGACGGTGATTCCGAAGACTGCCAGGGCGGCGTAGCAGCAGGCGAATCCGAACACGAGCATTACCGGCTCCCGGCCATGCTGGGGACGCCGAACACTGAGGGGGAAAGCTTGATGCCCAGGTCGTTGAACTTGTCCGTGAATTTCGGGCGGACGCCTGTGGAGACCGGCTTGCCCAGGAACCGTCCGTCTTCGTCGACGCCTGCGCTGTAGTCAAAGACGAAGGCGTCCTGAAGGGTGACCACGTCGCCTTCCATGCCCTGGACTTCCGTTACGTGTGTGACGCGGCGGCTGCCGTCACGCAGCCGGGTCAGCTGCACGATGACATCCACGGCGGAAGCGATCTGTTCGCGGACAGCCCTCAGGGGCAGGTCCATGCCGGCCATCAGCACCAGGGTCTCCATCCTGGAGATCGCGTCCCTGGGCGAATTGGAGTGAATGGTGGACAAGGAGCCGTCGTGGCCGGTGTTCATTGCCTGCAGCATGTCCAGGGCCTCCCCGCCGCGGCACTCGCCCACGACGATTCGGTCAGGGCGCATACGGAGCGAGTTCTTGAGCAGGTCCCGGATGGTGATCTCCCCCTTGCCTTCCACGTTGGAGGGGCGGCTTTCCAGGCGCACAACGTGGTTCTGCTGGAGCTGCAGCTCGACGGCGTCCTCGATAGTGACGATCCGCTCCCCCGGCGGGATGAAGGAGGAGAGGACGTTCAGCAGGGTGGTCTTCCCGGTCCCCGTGCCGCCCGAGACGATGATGTTCAGGTGGGCTTTGACGCAGGCATCCAGCAACTCGGCCATCTCCGGTGAGATGGACCCGAAACGGACCAGGTCTGCGGCCTTGAGCGGGTCAGCGGCGAACTTTCGAATGGTCAGTGATGATCCGTTGACGGCCAGCGGCGGGATGACGGCGTTGACGCGGGAACCGTCGGCGAGGCGTGCGTCCACCATGGGCGAGGACTCGTCAATGCGGCGCCCGACGCGGGAGACAATCTTCTCGATGACCCGGCGGAGGTGGTCTTCGGTTTTGAAGCGCGCGTCGCTTTCGGTGACCCTTCCGTTTTGTTCAACGAAGATCTGGTCCGGTCCGTTGACCATGATTTCCGAGACACTCTCGTCGTCCAGGAGTTTCTGCAGGGGTCCGTAGCCCATGACGTCGTCGCTGATCTGGCTGACGAGCCGCTGTTTTTCATCCCCGGTGAGCGGGACACTCTCGGCGTCCACGATCTGGGTAAGTTCCTCGCGCGCGTAGGCCAGCAGTTCGTCTTCGCCCATTGCCGGGTCGTTCAGGCGGCTGCCGATCCGTTCGAACAGGGCGTTGCCGGCACGCTGTTTCAGGCCTGAGAGGGCGTCCGGGGGCGGCGCTGTTTCCTTGACTGGAGCGGCTGTGGCCGGGGCTTTGGGTTGTTCGGCTGCCGGGCTTGGCGTGATGCCGGCGGCGGCGTCCAGACGGTCAGCGAGATTCATTACACTCCCGCCCTTCTGTGCAGGCCCTTGCGGAGCTGGGCGGATTCCGGGTCGAAGCGGTCCACGAGCTGGTGCAGCGCCTTGGCCGCCTTGTCACGTGACCGCTGGTGCAGCAGCGGCTCGCCCTGATTGGTGGAGTAGGCCAGGGCTTTGGAGCGTGGGATGGCGAGGTTCACCGGAGCGCCGAGCGTGGCTTCGATGTCCTGGATGGACAGGCCACTGTCCCGTGTCGCGTTGTTCACCACGAGGTGCCGTTTCTGGGATGTCATCTGCAGCTTGTCCAGGACGTCGAGCTCCTTGCGGGCACCGCGCACGCTGGGGACGTCCATGCCGCACAAGAGCACAAGGTCCGTGGCGGCTTCAAGGGCAGCCAGGGTGTGCTCCCCCAGGCCCGGCGCGGTGTCGACAACGACGTAGCGGAATTCACTGGCGAGCTGTCTGAGCATGTGGGTTATTTCCTCTCCGCTGATGCGGTTGCTGTCGGCGGGATCCGATGGGGCGCACAGTGCGTAGATGGATGCCGGGTGGACGCTGAGGAGGGTCTTCAGGACCATGGTGTCCTGGGCTGCGGCGCCGGTGACGGCGTCTTTCAGCGTGTGCTCCGGGACGATCCGGAGGACCGTGTCGACGTCCCCGAACTGGGTGTCGAGGTCGACCAGGACCGTGGACATGGGCGCGATGCGTCCCAGTCCGACAGCAATGTTGGTCGCCACGGTCGTCTTGCCGACACCCCCTTTGGCTGCGGCCACGGCGATGATCCGTCCGAGCGGTTCTTCGGGCGCAGACGACGGGGAGATGCTGCGGCGACGGCTGGCAGCGGACTGGCAGGCACGTTCAAGCAGGACTCTGATGGTGTCCGGTTCAGCGTCGGGGGCAAGGATGTCCCGGATACCGCAGCGCATGGCTGTCAGCGTCAGGTCTGGGTCGGTTTCACGAACGAGGACGAGACTGATGTCGGGGTGCTGGACGTCAAACGCTGAAGCCAGCCGGAGCGCTTCGTCAAGGTTGACGCCCGGGCCGAGCAGGATGACCTGTGGTGCGCCGTCTGAGATTACCCCGAGGACCTCTTCCGGGGTCTTCGCCAGGGGTGTGCCCGCGAATGACTGCATGCTGCCGGGAAGGCCGGAGATGGCCAGGCGGACCCGCTGGCCGAACGCGGCGTCAGGGGAAATCATGACGAACCGGCTCATTGGTAAAACCCGTCCTTGGTGATGACGGAGGTGCCGTCTCCGGTGGCGGTGGCTGGTTCCTTGGACAGCCAGATGGTGCCGAACTCGGCCGCGAACACGATGCGTTCTGCATCTGCTGCTGGCCTTGCCAGGGTGATGAGCATGGCGCCGGCGGGAACGGGAGGTCCCGGTGGTGCGGTGGCAGCGGCCTTGCCGGTCGGTTCGGCGGGTGCCCCCTGCACGCTCGTCACCAGGACCTTCTGAAAGGCCAGGTGGGTGGTGGGGCCTTTGGGTCCTGCCCCTTCGGTGAAGGAGACGAAGACGCCGACCGTGTCGCCGGCTGCGAGCTGGCCTCCGACGACGCGGTCCGGTCCGAGCTGGACGGTGATTTCCTGCATGCCCTCGGGGACCGGTGCCGTTCCGGGAACCAGCAGGGAGGCCGGGTCAACCATGCGGCCATCGAGCAGCTGTTCGCCGGGCAGGAGAGGCGCGGAGGTCACCTTTCCGGTCAGGGTGCCCAGGTCGGTGACTGCCCCTGCCGCTACGGTTGAGGCCGGAACGGACGCTGGCTTGACGAATTTGGCCAGGTCCGCCGCCGGGGTGTTCGCCGGGACGCTCTTGTCCACGACGTAGATGTTCATGGTTGCCGCGCCTTTCAGCGCCCGCTGGTCGGCTCCCTGGACGTAGGAGGTGACGGCCACGGTCCCGGTGATGGCGAGCAGGAGGGCGGCGGCGGCACCGATGAGTCGGGTTTTCAAAGCTGGGAGGCTCCTCTTCAAGATCCAGGCGTCCGCGGACAGCAGGCCTGCTCCTACATGTGTGCGGACCCGGGCGGAAGTGTTCCCGCCGGTCTGGCGGGCGGGGAAGCGGCAGTTCTAATTGCTGAGCGTGACGATGCTCGCGCCGAGGTCGGGTCCGACCCCTGTGAACCTGTCGTCAAGGGAGACAAAGCTGACGAACTGGCCGATGATGCCTTTGCAGTCGCCCTTGCAGGTGGCTCCGGAGTAGGTGGTTGCCTGGTAGCTGAAGCCCGGGTAGTTCCATCCGAGCAGCTTGAATGCGGCCCAGCCGGTGACCTTGTACCAGCCACCGGCTCCGGCGCCGTTCTTGTCGCTGTAGACAGGGAGCAGGATTGTTTTTCCGGCTGATGCGGTCAGGACGGAAGCACACCCTGCCGGAAGGCTGATGCCGTTGTCACTGGCCATCATGGCGTTGATGGCGATGTCCACGTT
The DNA here is from genome assembly GCF_000022025.1 of Pseudarthrobacter chlorophenolicus A6. Taxonomy (GTDB): domain Bacteria; phylum Actinomycetota; class Actinomycetes; order Actinomycetales; family Micrococcaceae; genus Arthrobacter; species Arthrobacter chlorophenolicus. The sequence continues at coordinate 382,267 of NC_011879.1, read as the reverse complement.
GGCGCCGCAGACCCCTGACGGGGTGGCGAGCCAGCCGAATCCGCCGGGGAGCAGCTGCCCGGACGGACTTGTGCTGGAGCAGGGGGTCCCGCCGCTGTCGCCGTGTCGGCTGATGACTTGGATGGCGCCGTTGAGTTTGAAGTTGCAGGGGGCGAAGACCAGCGGCAGGATGGCCGGTCCCCTGGCTGGGCTTCCCCAACGCGCCGTGGAGGTGGCGCTGACCGTGTCCGTCTCGATGCCCAGGATGGGAGCGAACGTGAGGGCGAGCGAGCCGGCTTTGGTTTTGCCGTCCTTGGTCGTGGTCTGCACCTTGACGGAGTTGGCCGTGGGGTAGGTCAGGGAAGACACGGTGGACGCGCCGTCGTTGGAGTTCGCGTTTGCCAGCTCCTGGGCGGCCGGGAGTTTGAGGGCGGGGTTAGTGCAGGTGCGGGTCTTGCTGCATTCCTGTGAGATGGCCAGGGCGGCAGCGTCTGCGGCGGACTGGAGCTGGGCCCGTTCCGAGTACAGGGCGCCGGTGTCGATGGCGACCGCGGCGAAGCCCAGTATCCCGACCATGGCAAAGGCCACGATCACGGCAACTGCGCCGCGCTCATCGCTGTTTTGGGGGATCCGTTTCAGCCACCGCACCGCATGACGCCTTTCCCTTTGAGGTCGACTCCATCGGCCAGGAAGCCGGTGATGAAGTTCAGCCGGTAGGTGACGGTCACTGTGACGTTGGCGCCGGCCGTGCAGGTTGTTGGACTGACCTGGATCTGCCCTGTGCTCAGCTGCGGGTTCAGTGCCGGGGATGCCGCCTGCACGGCAGTCTTGGCCAGGGCGGGGCTGCCCTGGATGGACATTACCCGAGCGCCTTCGCGGGCTGCTGCTGTCACGGTGATCTGTGCGTTATAGGCTCTGCCGAACTCCATGATGCCCAGGAGAACGGCGATGAGGATGGGGAGGATCAGCGCGAACTCAACGGCGACCGAGCCGCGCTCGGATCGGAGGTGCTTCATGGCTGGTTTCCTGTCCCGAACAAATCTGCCCCGCGGCCGCTTCCTGAGCAGCCACGGGGCAGATTCACTGATGAGCTTTCCGCTTACGGGGCGGCCGGTGCGCCCGGGAGGCTTTCGGTGACGGACGTGAACAGGCCGGCGAGCTGCGGGCCGAGGATCACGAGAGCGGCGATGATGCCGACGGCGATCAGGCCAACCAGCAGGCCGTATTCGACCGCGGTGGCACCCGATTCACCGGAGAGGCGCTTCTTGGTGTCAGAGAGGAAGGAGAACAGGGTAGCGAAAAGCGGGTTCATGGGTTTCCTTAGAACGAGTGCTGCGGACGTCATGCAGTGAGGTGCGCCGCTTTACACCTGTTGAGGTGCGGAGCTTCTGCCTCTCACCACTAGAAGTGGCTGGCCGCGCAAAAACTTGAGCGAATCTTGATATTTCTTTGAGGATGGGTTTTCTCGGCGACCTGCGGGGTCAGGCAGCGAGACTGAGCGCAGGTGCGTGGGCCTGCCTGTAAGCCTCTGCCCATGCCTCGATGGGAGCGATCAGGGCCGGTTCGCCGGGGCCTCCCAGGAGACCGATGCGTTCCAGACGATCCCACACCCGGAAACCGTACGGGCCGGTGTCGTCCTTGACCCATTTCAAGGCCTTGGAGACCATCGCGAATTCGGCGACTGGTTCAACAGGTACCGGCCAGCGGTCCGGGGCGACGCAGGCGAGCCAGCGCACCTGGTCCTTCCGGGCGCCCAGGATCGGCACCATGCCGAGGGCGTATTCCTTGTCGCCGTGGCCGGCCTGGATGACGGAACCGGCCACGGCGGTGCGGATCGCACCGCCCATGTTGTCCCAGGCCTTCACCTGGACGGCAGCATCGGGCAGCACGTAGAGGTCACCGACGTCTTCCTTGCGTCCGGCGCCGAGGAAGCGCATCGCCTTCTCCAGCGCGAACTCCGGGAGAAGGTCCACCAGGACGGGGACCGACTCGCGTTCGAAGCGGTCGCCTTTGTCTTTTGAGCTATTGGCCATACCTGTCCTATGCGGGCCGGTCGGCGACGGCGGATCAGGCGAAGGGGTCCTCTTCGTCCAACAGGCACGTTTTGCCGGGCGTTGCCGGAGACTCAGCGAAAGGATCCTCGTCCAGGATGAGGCTGATGGTGGCAGCCACCGGCGGGCCAGCGAAGGGGTCCTCATTGTCGGGCGCTATTTCGATCGGCTCAGGTTCCGGGGCGGGCTGCCGCGCCGTATCGGCCTGCTGTGTTTCCCACGGGGCGATCTTGCCTTTGCGCCACGAAATGTCGATCGCGTCGATCTCAGCAAGCCGTTCGGGGCTGATGGTGCCCAGGCGGAGCGCGTTGCGCTGGGTGTTGATCCAAGCCCCCAGGTTGTGGCCGGATTCGACGTGTTTGGTGGGGACCAGGGCGTGGCCTTCCCGGGCTACGAACGCCGAGAGTTTCGCCAGCGCACGGTCCCATTTGGCTTTCCGCATTTCCACGACAGGCCCCGCTTCCACTTTCCTTCTCTTTTTCTTGGCGGGCTTGGTCGGCTTCTTCGCGGCCGGTGCGGTCGTAGCTTTCGATGTATCTGCGCTGCCAGCGGCGTCAAGATCGCTGCGTCCGTCGAAGAAGTCCCTGAGCTGTGCTGCTGCGGCTGGCTCACGGAGTGCAGCGAACGCTTTCGCTTCGATCTGACGGATGCGTTCCCGGGTCACCCCGTAGATCGTGCCGATCTGATCAAGCGTCAGTTGTTCCCCGGTGGCCAGTCCGAACCTGTAGGCGAGGACACCGGCCTCCCGTTCCGAGAGCCGGTCCAGGGCTCCGTGCACCGCGGACTGCAGCTGTGCCAGCACGGCGGCGTCGTACGCGGTGGGTTCGTCGGGGTCGTAGAGGGTCTCCCCCAGCAGCTCGACGCCGCCCTTACCGTTGGGCACTTCCCAGTCCAGCGAGGCCGGCGGGGTCCGGTGGCGGCGGACAGCGTTGATCTCGTCGACGGTCTTGCCGCATGCCTCAGCGATCTCCTCCGCAGTGCCGTCGCGTCCTTCGCTTTGGAGGAAGTTCCGTTCGGCGATGAAGACGCTGACGACCTGCTCGTGGAAGTGGACGGGGAGCCGGATTGTTCGTGACTGGTCGGCGATTCCGCGGGTGATGGCCTGGCGGATCCACCAGGTTGCGTATGTGGAGAACTTGAAGCCCTTCGTGTAGTCGAACTTCTGGACGGCGCGGTAGAGCCCGGCGTTGCCCTCCTGGATGAGGTCGAGGAAATCCATGCCGCGGCCGGTGTGGCGCTTGGCGATGGACACGACCAGGCGCAGGTTGCAGCTCACGAGCTTGAGCACCGCATCGCGGCCCGCGGACGCGACGGACTCCAACTCGAGGATCGCCCGGCGCCCTTCGGGACGTGCCGTGCCCAGCAGGTGCTCAGCGTACAGTCCGGCTTCGATTGCCATCCCCAGATCTGTGACCTCCTCATGGGTCAACAAGTCGAAGGAGCTGGCCTGTTCGAGATAGAGCCGCACGTCGTCGCCGATGCTGCCTTCAAGGACGGGCGCTTCGGACCAGTCACTGTCGTCGCGTTCGAGGACGAACGGGGCGGCAGGCGGTTCAACCGCAGGAGCTTGGGGCACCTCAGGGACCTCCGGCACTTTAGTTTCATGTTCTGTGTAGGCGAGGAACGCCTCAACAGCCTCCACATCGGTCTCAATCCGGAACGTTTCCTGCCTGCGGGCAAAGGGCAGGACGGCGCCAAGGTACTCGTCGCCCCGGACCGCGGGGTCCTCCACAGTGTGCCTGGAGTAGAGGACGACAAAGCGCCCGGCCCGGCCGTCAATCTTCTTCCGGATGACCCGGCCGAGACGCTGGACGAGTTGGCGCTGGCTGCTGCTGGCGGCGACCATGATGCCCAGATCGGCCTCGGGAACGTCGATGCCCTCGTCCAGTACCCGCGGTGCGGTGAGGACTTTGGCGTTCCCGTCCCGGAAGCTGCCCAGCGCCGCGGCACGCTGGTCGCGGCTCATGCCCGACATCACCGTGGTGGCGGGGTTGCCCATCGCAGCGCAGACCTGCGCAGCAGACAGAGCGGATTTCTTCGTCTGGGTGAACACCAGGGTCGGTCCGGCGGCGGTGATTGCACGGTTCAGGGCTGCCAGGGCCATGCGCTTGGTCGGTGTCTCCGCCAGCAGGTTCTGCCGGCCGGTCATCGCGGCCATGTATTTGCGGGCCAGGGCCGGGCCCGGGGAGTCGATTTTGCTGTCTGCCAGGTGCGCGACTGCGGCAATGAACGGCGCGAACGGGTTCCTAGGCATGTGCAGGTAGATCTCAAGCGGGCCGGTGGCTTTGGCCATCGTCTCCGTAAACGCATCGTATTCGTCGCGCTCTGACGGGGTGAGTTCAACACCGACCATGGCGACGTCGAAAGGGGCGATGATCTTCTCTGCCAGCGCCCTGTCGTACCAGAGCCTGAAGACGATGTCGCCGAAGAAAGGTGCGAGCCGGACGAGGTGTTCACCGTCGGTGCGTTCATAGGTGGCGGACAGGCCCAGACGCCAGGTGTAGCCGGTTTCCAGGGCTTCTGCGAACATCGGGGCTGCGTATCGGTGGCATTCGTCCGCGATGATCAGCCCGGCCTTGTGGTCCCGGAGGGTTTGGCGCGTTGCCGCGGAATGAACGATCGCGACGAGGACGTCCACGGTGTCCAGGCTGTCATGGCGGTTGTCGCCCAACGCCCCACGCCGCGCCCCCGGGAGGTCCCTGGCCAGGGCCTGGAGCCACTGGATCTGCAGCTCTGCGGTGGGGACGAGAACCAAGACCTTGAATCCGCGCCGCACTGCTTCGAAGGCGGAGGCGATGCCGACCCGCGTCTTGCCTGCCCCGGTGACCGCCTCGATGACCCCGCGGCGGCCGGCGGCACGCCACCGGTCCATGGCCTCTTGCTGCCATGCGTACAGGCCAGGGTAGTCATCTGCTGCCGGGATGTGGCGTTCCGCGGGCGCAGCAGGAAGAGCTCCGTCATTCGGACGCTGGGTCAATGCCGTGTTCATGTCCCGGAATGTGTGCGGCGAATGCCGGACCCGTGCCCGGAGACCAAGCCGACAGACCCTCTTCCGCGCCGCCGATGGTCACCGTGAGGCAGGGAGGACGATACTGGCCTATGCTCTAATCCGCGCCACGGCCGTCCCTCAAACGTCTACGCATGTTCCACTGCAGAGGCCAACTACTACCAGCACTCAGGGGTTTATCACCATGGACATCAAGCGCCGCCGGATGCTCACCGAGCCGGGCGACACCCTCCTCCTGTCCAAGTCCTCGATGGACACGGCCTTCCGCTTCACGGAATGGCAGGAGACCACCGGGCTGACGCCGAACCGGTTCACCGCTGACCCGATCTGCTCGGTCCCCCTGCCCATCTACACCCAGGTGGCACCCGGGACGCGTCAGTTCTCCTCCGTTAGGCCTGAGCTCATGTGGCACCCGCTGTTCTGGCTCCCGCCCCGCCTTGCCGGCCGCTACAACCTGCCCTCCGGCCCCGGCGGCGCCCTTGAGGTGGAATCCACGACGATGTGGTCGATCCGGGTGGCACTTGAGCTGACCGCCTCCGGGCTGTACAGCATCGAGGACGGCTGGATCGACATTCTCGCCACCGTCGGCATCGACGTCGAGAACGACGTGGACCTCGCCCGCATCGAGGAATGGCAGGCCGGCGGTGTCGATGACCTGCTCGACTCCATCGACCTGGACCTCTACCTGAAGCTGGAAACCAACCCGAACTGGGCCCTCCAGTCCGCCATGGCCCTGGTGGAACCGGCAACCCACGCCCAGTGGGCGATCCTCGCCGATTCCCTCATGGAGATGGTCTCGGACTCCTACGACCCGGAGCTGGACACTCCCCTGCATGAAGTGCGCGAGACCATTGCCGTCGCCGCCTCCCTGGCCGGGGTCCAGCTTGAAGAGGTCCCGACGGACGACGAGGAGCCGGCCGGGGAGTTCTGGGCCAGGATCGAACTGGAAGCCCGCGACGGCAACTACAGCACCGTCCAGCAGTTCCTGGCCGGCCCGGCAACCGAAGCCCTGGGCTGGCTGACGCTGACCCGCGACACGTACTGGGAATCCGTGGAGGACCTCCAGTCTCTCCAGGGAACCCCGGCGGCCTAAAAAACGATGGGAGTCACCGTGGACGAGTACACCGCGCTGGAAGCCAGAGTCAACCACGACGGGACCGTGGATGTGCTGGTCAATGGATCGCCTGTGCCGGCCGGGTGCGGGCTGACCATGGCAGCGGTCCTGGAGCTGCTCACGCGCTATGCCGGCGAAAACGGCAAGCTCCTGATGACCACCACCCACCCCAACGGACGAGTCACCCGTGACCTCGTCTCCGAGACCGGAGAGGTCACGCCGTTCTATCCGGATGCCAGGACTGAACCTTCGGCTGCCTCGGAGACCGCTCCCGATCCCAGCCACGATGAGCTGTACCAGGCGCTGAAAAACAGCGGACGGCGGGTCGGGTATGCGGACATTGCCTCCACCGAGCCCGTGCAGGCAATCGCTCCGTCAACGACCCGCGTGAAACTGGGCGAAGGAGCGGTCCCGAAATTCGACGTCGAAGCCGACATTGAAAAGGCCCTGTCCGCCAAGAAGCCCCCTCGCAGTACGGCCAAGACCATGGTCATTGCCGTGGTCATCACACTGCTCGTGCTGGGTGGACTGGCGGTGGGCGGCTGGCTGCTTCTCAATGGAGGCGACATCCGGGGCCCCCTGCCGACCTCACTTGGATCGGTACCCCCGCTGCCGCTGCTCTAAACACCAGCAAAAAGCCCGCCTCGTCACTGTGACCTGGCGGGCTTTTTCGTGCCCGGTGAGGCCCTGCTGGTCCGCCGCACACATGGCAGTCATGCCACAGACAAATGTTCAGCAGACCAGTGCAGTCGCCTATGCCAGCCTTGAGGACCTCGGCGAACGGCAGGCCGCCGTCCGCAACGCAATCAGCTCCCTGGGCGCTGCCTGCAACCAGAAGATCGCCGACTACCTCGGCGTCCCCGTCAACCAGGTCACCGGCAGGGTTTTCGAACTGCGGGACAAGGGGCTCGTCCGGGAAGCCTACAAGGCGGTTTGGCTGCCCACGGGACGCAACGTCATCTGGTGGGAAACCGTCTGACCATCACCAGGCGCAGCACCCGTCAGCGCCTGACCCGCATAGGGAACCCCGAAGTGCACCACACGGTGTGCTCCTCCGGCACATGGGCCACATAAAACGCCCGCCCCACGAAATGAGGAAACCATGGGCACTTTCGTGCACCTGAACGGCCACAGCGAATACTCCAGCGACTCCAACGCCACCATCAAGGAGCTCGTCGCCGCCGCGGCCGCCGACGGCCAGGGCGCCCTGGCCTTGACCGACACCAACCTCGCAGCCGCCCCGCTTCTCCGTGCCGAGGCACGTCGCCACGGCATCAAGCCGATCATCGGCCTGGACGTCAGGCTCGTCGAGAACCGCCACTCCACCGACCATCAGCAGGTCTTCCACCTGACCCTGCTTGCAGAGAACCGCACCGGCTGGCACAACCTCGTCGCCCTCTACAACTCCTCCGCCGTCCCGGGCCGGTCCCAGTCGTTCGTTGACCACGAATTGCTGGCCTTGCACGCCGACGGACTCATCGCCCTGACGGGCGGCCGCCGCGGCCCCGTTGAGGCGTTCTTGGACCTGAACGATGCAGACACCGCCCGAGCCAACTTCGCCAGGCTGGAAAGCACCCTCGGCACTGGCCGGGTGTTCCTCGAAGCATCATCCCCAGAGTCAGCCCAGCTGCTGACCGGCGTTTTCATGGGCAGGGCCGTGCACGTCGTGGCCACCGGCCGATACCGGCAAACAGCGCTGGAAGACACGGAAGCACGGCAGACCCTCATGGACATCCGCGCCGGCAAGGAGGGTCGGGGCTATGGCGAAGGAGGCTGGCTCCGGACCGAGTCCGAGATGCGCCGGCAGGCACCCGACTCCCAGGCATGGCAGAACGCCGTCACCATAGCCGCCACCGTCGGTGACGCCATCCACTACGACGCCATCCCGGAACCCGGCGGGAACATGCCTTCCTTCGCCGTCCCGGACGGCTTCCAGAGCAGCGGAGAGTACCTGCGGCACCTGACCTTCCGCGGTGCTGGCTCCCGCTTCGACGAGATCTCCTTCGAGGCGATCGAGCGGCTGAACAACGAACTGGAAGTCATCATCTCCAAGGGCGCCGCCGACAGCATCCTGATCACCCACGACCTCATCAAGTGGTGCACCGACAACGACATCCTGACCGGCGCCCGGGGCAACAGCTCCAGCAGCCTCGTCCTCTACTGCCTCGGCATCACCGACATCAATCCGCTGACCTACGGGTTGCGGTACGAGCGCTTCCTCCGCCCCGGCCGCACCGAAATCCCGGGCCTCGACATCGACATCCAGGCCTCCCGCATGCAGGACGCCCACGGTTATCTCTCCAAGCGCTGGCCTGACCGGGTGGCACGAGCCGCTACCCACTCACGGGTCAAGGCGGACACATGGACCAGGCGGGGCCTGGTCAGTGAGGAGAAGGCAGCCCTCGTGGATGGCCGGTTCCTCAACAGGAACATCCACCCCTGCGCCGTCGTGATCGCAGCCCGGGATCTCACCGATCAGCTTCCAGTCCTGCCGGACCGCCGGGCAGGCCACGAACATGAGCTGCCGGTTGCCAACTGGGAAGCCCAAACCCTCCTGAACGAGGGGTACCTGGTGCTGAACCTGCTCGGCTCCGCCACGCTCGATGTCGTTGCTCAAGCGGCGGCGCTGGCACGGCTGGACCGGGGCTCACCAGTCCACCTCGGACTCTTGCTCCCGGTTGGCGACGATCTCTACGCAAGGTCGACGCCAGCGGCGTGGGACCTCATCACTGCCGGAGACACCGACGGGGTGTTCGGCCTGGGCGCCGAGGAAGCAGTGGCAGCAGCCAAGCTTGCCCGGCCGCGGAACCTCACGGACATGGCTGTGCTCACCGCCCTGTCCGGCAAGGAAGAACGACGCAACCGGTACCTGACCGCCCGGATCAACCGGCCCCGCCTGCGCTACTACCACCTCGAACACCTGACCTCCGAGGAGTCCGAGCAGGCATACCTCTGCCGCATCCTGGCGCCAACGCACGGCGAGCTGGTCTTCCAGGAGCAGGTGATGGACCTGTTCTCCACCGTCGGCGGGTTTAGCGACGTCGATGCCGAAGGAGCCTGGCGGTTCCTGGCCAAGAAGCCGCGGGACTGGTCGGGCCTGCGGGAGAAGTTCCTGGCGGGCGCGGTGCAGGAGAAGCGCGGCCGCGCCGGGGACCCATACTCCATGGTGTTCAGCGCAGGGACGGCAGAGCAGGTCTTCGACCTGATCATGGAGGCGGTGCCCTTCCTTTTCAGCGCCTCCCACGCGCACGCGTACGCCGTGCGGACGTTCCAGACCGCCTGGCTCCGGGCCCACTTCCCGGAGGCGTTCCAGCGGGTCCTGGACGAGGTACAGCCGCGCCGGAATCTCATCGCCCGCTAGAAGCCCTTCCCGTGTCGTCCCTGGGGACGGCACGGGTTCGCGGTGAGCATCCCCAGCCATGCCGTACACATACCGGCCATGGCGACCTCACACTCCCCAGCATCAGCATCCTGCATCTCATACGGCGTCGTGCCTGCCTCCGATTCACCAGAGCCCCCGGAGCTGGATTACAAGTTCTTCTCCCCGGAATTCCTGGACGAGCTCGAGGAACACTACGCGGCGATGGCCGTCGGCCAGCTCCCCGCATAGGACACCCCGGACGGCATTCCCGTCCTGCATCACCACGGGCCCGCCGGCCCACTTCCAGCGAGACAGAATTCAGAGGCACCCATGGCGTTCGTCCACCTCCACAACCACACCGAGCACAGCAGCCTGGATGGCCTGGCGAGGATCAAGTCTGTGGCCAAACGTGCCGCTGAGCTTGGGCAGACCGCCATGGCCATCACTGACCACGGCTCCCTGGCGGGCGCCTGGAGGTTCACGAAAGCCTGCAAGGCCGCGGGGATCAAGCCGATCATCGGCATCGAGATCTACATGTCGATCGGCGACCGCTTCGAGCGGAACTCCGAGATCGTGGACCGCAACGACGACACCACCGCCGACGCCGACGACGGCAAGGGCGACACCAAGGAAAAGCGCTACGAGCACCTGACGCTCCTCGCCCGCAACGAGCAGGGGTGGAAGAACCTCCTGGCCCTGCACAACAAGGCCGAAGAGTCCTACTGGTACAAGCCCCGCATCGACTACAAGCTGCTCAAAGAGCACGGCGAAGGCCTGATCATCCTCTCCGGCTGCCTCGCCGGGCCTGTTGCCGGGCCTCTCTCCCGCGCTGCCGCGACCAAAACGGCCAGCGAGCAGGCCGCGGCCGGAGCGCTGGCGGCCCGGGAAGCCAACGAGGAAGACGAGGCCTCCAAGCTTGACGCCGAAGCTCAGGCCAGCCTGGCCAAATCGGCCGAGTTCGCCGCGGAAGCGCGGAAGAACCTGGACACCCTGATCGACTGCGTCGGCAAGGAAAACGTCTACCTCGAAATCATGTACCACAGCATCGAAGCCGAGCAGTCGGTCCTGAAGCCCATCGGCCAGCTGTCGCGCGAGTACGAAATCCCCATGGTCGTCACGAACGACTGCCACTACGAGGAAGAGGGCGACGCCCACCACCACGAAGGCTTCCTCGCCGTGGGCAGCAAGAAGGGCCTGGACGACCCGGCCCGCTTCAAGTTCAACGGCAGCGGCTACTACGTGAAGTCCGAGGCGGAGATGCTCGACATCAAGCCAGGCAGCAAGTCCTGGGCCGACGCCTGCGCCATGACCCAGGTCATTGCCGACCGCTGCGACGACCAGGTCATCCCGACGCCCCACCAGCGTCTGCCCAAGTACCCGCTGCCCGAGGGCTTCACAGACTCCAACGTGTACCTGAAGCAGCTGGTCAAGGAAGGCGCCATCGCCCGCTATGGCTCCCCGCTGTCCCAGGAGGTCAAGGACCGGCTCAAGACGGAGCTGGACATCATCAAGGACATGGGGTTCCCGGACTACTTCCTCATCATGTGGGATGTCATCAACTGGTGCCGCTCCGATGCCCCCATCGAGTTCGACAACCCGGACGCGCCGCGGAAGAAGCCTATCCTCGTCGGCCCCGGCCGCGGCTCCGCTGCAGGCTCGGCCGTCTCATACTGCCTGACCATCGTCGGCCTGGACCCGCTGTACAACAACCTGCTGTTCGAGCGCTTCCTGGAGCCCGGCCGTGCCGGCATGCCTGACATTGACGTCGACTTCGAAAAGGGCCGCCGCGACGAAGTGTTCGCCTACCTCGGCTACCGCTGGGGCAAGGGCAACGTGGCCCGCATCGGCACGTTCGGCGTGGCACTGTCCAAGGCTGCCATCAAGGACGCCGCGCGCATCCTGAAGCCGTCCGGACCCAGCGAGGAAATCAAGGCCCAGGCCAAGGAGTTCTTCGCCGCCGGAGACCGCGGAAAGGGTGCCTCCCTGCTGCGCGAGGCCGAGAAGGCCGCGACCGAGCGGGCAACCCAGATCATGCGACTGGGCAACAAGATGTCCGACCTTGTCCCGGCCTCGGGTGAGAAGGCCTACGACTTCGATCAGCTCGCCGACCCGAAAGACCAGGCCGGACAGGCGTTCCGCGACCTGGTGGAGGAGGCCGGTCAGGACGCATTGGACATCCTCGAAATGGCCCGCTCCTTCGAAGGCGTCATCAAGAACGAATCCATCCACGCCTGCGGCTTCGTGGTCTCCCCCGAGCCCCTCGATGACCTGGTTCCGCTGCGCTGGGCTTCCCACGCAGCCGACGCCGACCCCGCCGCGCCCCGTGTCATCTGCTGGGACGGTCCGGAGGTTGAGGACTACGGCTTCCTGAAGATGGACATCCTGGGCCTGATGAACCTCGACATTGTCGCCACCGCGCTGGAAAACATCGAGATGACCACCGGCGAGAAGCTGACCATGGATGACGTCCCGCACCCGGACACCCAGGGCGACCCGAAGGTCGATGCCGCGTTCGCACTGATCGCCGCCGGAAACACCGGAGGCGTGTTCCAGATGGAATCCGCGGGCATGGTCAAAATCGCCCAGGACGTCGTCCCCGAATCGCTCACTGACATTTCCGCCATCGTCGCGCTGTTCCGCCCCGGGCCGCTGGCAGCCAAGGTCCCGGACCGCTACGCCGCGCGTAAAAACGGGCTCGAAGAGGTCGACTACAACCAGTTCACTGCCGACAAAACCGAACAGGAATGGATCGCCAAGGTCCTCGGCGACACGTACGGCGTGTTCGTGTTCCAGGAATCCCTCATGCGCCTCGGCACCGTCATCTCCGGCTTCGATGCCTCTCAGCGCTCCGTGCTGCGTAAGGCCGTCGGCAAGAAGGACGCCAAGAAGATGGCCGAGGTCGGCGAAATGCTGGCCGCCGGCGCGGAGCAGGAGTTCTTCGACGAGGACGGGGCCATGATCTCCCCGAAGTTCTCCCCGAAAACGGCCGCCCACATGTTCGAGCTCATGAAGGGCTCGGCGTCCTACCTGTTCAACGCCTCCCACTCGGCCGCGTACGCCCAGCTGGCGTTCGTCACCGCCTACCTGAAGGCCAACTGGCCGGTGGAATACGCCGCCGCGATCCTGGCCATCGCCGACAAGGACGACAAGCGCATGAACGCCTTCTGGTCCCTGAAGACCGACGGCATCACAGTGCTCGCCCCGGACATCAACCTGTCCCTGGCCCGCACAGCTCCGGTGAACGGGTCCGTTCAGATGGGTCTCGCCGAGGTCAAAGAGGTCGGCGTCGCCGGACACTACATTGTCGCCGAGCGGCAGAAGAACGGCCCGTTCAAGAACCTGCACGACGTCCTCACCCGCGTCACAGTGCCGGGCAAGAACGGTGCCGAACCGACCAAGCTGCCGGTGGGCGCCATCCAGGGCCTGATCGAGGCGGGTGCGCTGGACTCGTTCGGGCCGCGGCTCGGGCTGCTCATGACGCTGCGCGCGGCCCACAAGACCGAGCTGCTGCCCATCGATGCCGAATGGTCCGACGTGGAGGAATCCACCCGGCAGCGCCAGCGCCTTGGCGTCAGCCTCGGCACCCACCCCTTGCAATCCCTCAAGGACGAAATCCTCGCCTGGGAGGGCCCGGCCGGCGGCAAGGCCACCCCGCTGCACAGGATCGCCGACGAGAACGGCGAAGCTGTGCTCACGGTGGGGGTCATCTCCATGTGGGAAGAGAAGGGCTACTCCGGCGGGCGCCGGGCCAACTTCGCGCTGGAGTCCTCCAAGGTCACCATCCAGGGCGTCATGTGGGATCGCACCCTGTCCAACCTGCGCCGCCGCGGCGCTGTCCCCAAGGTCGGTGACGTTGTCGCTGTTTCGGGCAAGGTCAACGTCCGCACCACCTCGGTCGGCGACGACGAGTCCGAGGCCCAGGACACCATCACCACCAAGGAGCTCTCCATTTTTGAAGTCTGGCCGATCGCCTCGGCAACCGCCCCCGAAATCAACGAACCTCCCGCCGTGATCGACTTCGCTGCGAAGTACCGCGAACTGCGCGCCAGCAACCCCACCCCGGACAAACCAAAGGGCGGCAAGGACAAGGACGCGTCAGCTGAACCGGCCGCCGCCGATGACAGCGTCCCCGACAACGTCGTGCAGCTGCACCCGGAGCAGGGCAAACAGCCAGCCAAGAAGGCCACCGCTTCCTGGTGCGCGGTCGAAACCGATGAGTTCGGCCACGGCGTGAACAGCGACGTCATTGCCGGAGACGAGCAGGTCATGAAGACCCACATGACAGCCCAGTTTCCAACCAAGACAGTCCAGGCCGGATCCATCTACCGGGTCATGGCTGTGGGCGGCGACATGATCACCGTCCTGGTGACCTCGCCGTCACTGAGCGGGCTGCAGATGCTGGAGATCGCACGGGAAGCCGGAGACGAGGATCCGCGCTGGAAGAAGGTCGCCGGTCCCAACCCCGACTACACCTGGTACCTGCTGGCCGAGGCCGGGCACGCGGCCGCAGACTCACAGTCCACGCGCGCCGCCTAGGCCGGTGAGCGGGGCTCCGGAATCCGCACACATGGGGGAAGAACAGGCGGGCCTGCCGCCAAAAGATCGACCCGCCGCTGTGCGCGGCAGAAGGAGCCCCCTCGTGAGCCCCGCCAACGACAAGCCCCAGACCGACACCACCCTCGCGGCTCTGGCAGTGCTTGAAAGATTCGCCACCCAGGATTTCGACTCGGTCGACGCCCTGCTGGACACCACGGACCCCAAAGAGCTCCTCATCGGCCTGCTCGACGTCTCCCGGATGCTCACCGGCATGCTCGCCCGGGCCACCGACGCCCGCCACGACGAAGTCATCGTTCACGTCCGCGGCACCATCATGGGGCTGATCCACGACGGCCAGTTGGGCACCGGCCTGGCGCCAGTGAAATAGCTCGTCTGCGGTGACGTTTTCCTGTACCGCCGCACACATAGAAACCAGATGGAGAAGCCCGTTTTGGGCCTGATCCAACTGAATGCGGAACAGCACGGAAGTGACACCCGTCAGCCGGCAAACCGCATAGGACTACCAGAAAGCCGGAGATGTTCCGGGTTTCTACCGCAGCCCTTATGGGCCTTACGAAAGGCAACGCCTTGTACAACATCCCCTTCACCGGCAACCTGTCCCACGACCTGGAGCTGAACACCAACACCGCATCGGGTATCCCCCGCCTCAACTTCCGCCTCGCGGTCAACGAAGGCGAACGCGGCAGCGATGACGAGAAGACGCACTTCATCCCCTTCACCGCTTTCGGCACGACCGCTGAGAACGCTGCAAAGTCCTTCAAGAAGGGCGACCGCCTGATCGTCCTGGGCCGCGTCAACACGTACCCGAAGTCCGTGTACCTCGAGAACGCCAACAAGGAGCTCGAAGAGAAGGAGATCACGATGGTCGGCTTCACCGCCAGCGACATCTCCGCCCCGGTCCGCTTCGCCACCGTGGACGTCCACAAGGTCGCGAAGAAGGAAGGTGGCGAGACCTCCGCTGCCGCCAAGAAGGCTCCGGCACCCCGCGCTGCCGCTGCCTCCAAGCCGAAGGTCGCCGTCCCTGCCGGCGGCGGTGACGACGACTTCTAAGCCGTCGCCAGAGAGCCCCGTCCCACCCTTCACCGGGTAGGGCGGGGCTCTTGCCTTTTCCCTGTCTACGCATGTTTCGAACGGATAGTGAACCGACCCGAGAAAGCGCCATGACCTCCCCCACCACATTCACTGAGACGCTCACCGGATTCATTCAGGGCCTGATCACCAACATGACTTCCCTGATAACCACGAACCCGGTGCCGTTCCTTGTCATCGCAGGTTTCCTCGTGCTCGTGTACGTCGGGCGGGCCATCGCCCAGAACCGGCCGGTGCCGACTGACCCTTCCCGGCTGTTCTCCGCCGTCCAGAAGAACGAAGGCTTCGGCCGCGCCGGCGGGCAATGTGAGATGGACGGCGTGCTCTTTATGCGCTGCAAGGCCAAGGCACACCACGGCGACCACCACTATCCGTGGTCCAAGGGCGGGTCAACGTCCATGGCCAACTTCGTCGCCGCCTGCGCACGGCACAACACCTCCAAGGGCGCCAAGATCCCGACCGTCTGGGCGACGATGCGCATGGAGGCAAGGCGCAGAAAATACTTTCCCCAGGGTGTGAACGTGAAGGCAGGTGAACGCTTTGCCCAGCGTTGAGAGCACCGCACCGTCCCCCGCGGTGGGCGAACTGTGGTCCATCCAGGGACAGGAGCCCCATGCGATCTTCCTTGGGGACGGGATGTGGAACGTCCTGTCCTGCATCAATGATGAATACACCCTCAGCCAGGTGGCCGGCCTGGAGCCGGCAGCCCGGGCACCTGATCAGCCGGCAGGGTTCCACTGGGCCGACCAGTTCGACGCCCTCGCTGCCGCGGACGGCCTGCGGATCACCTGGGCCGAGGAGATCCTGACCTACCAGGCGCAGGGCTGGGACAAAATCCGGAAGCTACCGCAGATGCGCACACTCATCAGTCGGTGATGAGGCCTGCCCCCAAAATCTGCGCATGTTCCAAGATATGAGCATCAATCCTCCCGAAAGCGGCCCGGCCCTTCCTGATGGAGCGGGAACGTCACCGTCCGCGACCCCAGGCGGCGCGCCGGACGCGCTTGGCCAGGCTAAAGCAGACGCCGGCACCGTTGCCGCGAACATCGCCCAGGGAGCCGTAACCGGCGGTGCCACAGGTGCAGCCCTCGGCGCCGTCAAGGGTGCCGTCAAGACCAAGACCGGCCGGAGGGTCATCGCCGCTGCCATCGCAGCGCCCATCCTCACCATCGCCTTGCTGGCACAGGTAGTTTTCGGTGCAGCCCAGTCCAACACCGCTGTCCCGGCCGGCCACGCCGTAGTTGCCGAAACAGCAGCCCTGAAATCCTTCGGCGACAAACCCGCAGACCTGAAGCGAGTCAGGGACGCCGCCTCACAGACCGGCGTGCGCTGGGAAATCCTCGCAGCAATTCAGCAGACAGCCAAGAGCAGGGCCGCAGGTGGCAAAGGCCCGTTCGGTCTCGACATAGACAAGACTGCCGGTGAAATCAGTGACGCTGACGCGGAAGACTTCGACAAGGCCGCGCTGTACCTCGGTCGGAAACTCGCCAAGGCCAACCAGGGCACCGTCGACGCCCTGCCTAACCCGGCCCTCGATGCCGGCTACATGGACAGCCGCGGCGCCAAAGGCGAGAACGTCCTGAAGGCGTCGGACCTCGAGGAATCCAAACAGGCGCGCGATGAGCTGAAAAAGCAGTACGTTGCGGCGATCGCAACGCTGCCGCTTAGCGGAAACCCCGGAGCTGCCGATGCCGTCTTCACCCGGGCCAGCAACTGGGCGATCGGGGCTGCCGACAAGTGCGGCTCTTCCACCGTCACCGTCGGTGAACCCTCCAGTGCCGACCTGAACGCGAAGAAGAAGGAATACGCGCAGGCGATCATCGACCAGGTCGCCGCCAAGGGCATGCCGGAGAAGGCTGCCATCATCGCCCTCGCAACCGCCCTGCAGGAGTCCGGGCTGCAAATGTACTGGAACTCCAGCGTCCCCGGCTCCAAGGAGCTCTCCTTCGGTGGCCCGGAGGGTGGCTTCGACCTGGGCGCGGGGAGGAAGTCCTACTCCGTAGGCCTCTTCCAGCAGCAGGTCAACGGAGCCGAATTCTCCTGGGGCACGGTCGAAGACGCAATGAGCCCGAGCAAGTCCGCGGACATGTTCCTTGAACGCCTGATGACGATCAGCGGCTGGCAGGACCTGCCCGTCACCGTTGCCGCGCAGAAGGTCCAGATCTCAGCGTTTCCGAGCGCCTATGCCGACGACGAGACCGCTGCAAAGAAGCTCGTCGACGAGCTGAAACCCACCAAGGGCAGCTACGGCACGACCACAACCAAGGAACCAGGCCTGGACGCCTCGGTGCCCGCGGCGCAGTCCAGCTGCCAGAGCGGCGGGATCGGAGGGGTCGGCACCGGTGTAGCCGGGCAGGGTGACGACTACCCCTACCGTGACCCGGTCGGCGTTTTCACTGACGAAGCCGACCCGTGGTCGCTGTACAAGCGCCAGTGCGTGTCGTTCGTCGCCTGGCGCCTGAACGTCCAGATGGGCTGGAAGGAAGGCCAGGAGTACCCTTTCACCCCGGCTAAGATCGGGGTTGGCCTTTTCGGCAACGCAGTGCAGTGGAAGGACACTGTCGGCTCCAAATACAAGATGGACACCACCCCGAAGGTGGGTTCCGTCGCCTGGTGGACGGCGAACTGGTCGAGCCCAACAAACATCACGGGCGATGCGGGCCACGTCGCCATTGTCAGCGCCGTCTACCCTGACAAGGGCACCATCGACATCGAAGAGTACAACTTCGAGCCGCTGGCCTACGACAAACGCAACATCCCCATCAAGGATGTCACCGGCTTCATCCACGTCGCCGACATTGAGAAGTAGTACCCGTACCGACAGTAAAGGATCGACCGATGGCCGCAGGCCCGACACCTCTCCACCCCGCAGTGCAGTTCCTCAAAGACAACGCAGTGGTCATCGGACTGGTTCTCATCGTCGCGATCTCGGTGGCTGTGTTCGCCTTCCTGCAGAGCGGACAGAAGACAGAACCCCCGGCCGAGGTCAAACCCACCGTCCAGGCCACGGCTGCTCTTGAGACGGCTGCCCCCACAGCCCCTGCAAGCCCGGCTGCCGGCCCCGGATCCGCCCCGGCGCCCACGTCTTCCCCCGTGGCCTCGGCAGGGGCGCAGACAGCCACAGGCGGCTCGCCAGCCCCAACAGCAACACCACGCGTCATCGGCACAGGACCCCAGTCGGTCACCGCGAAGGACTGGAAGCCTTTCGCCAGCAAGTTCGCCGCTGCCTGGGCCGACACCGCAGGCGGCAAGGAAGAGTGGCTCAAGCGCCTGAAGCCACTGGTCAGCCCCGACCTCTACTCCGGGCTCGAGGTCACCGACATCCGGGCTGTCCCCTCAGACACCTTCGACAGCGTCTCCCTGGCTGAAGAATCGGCCGGCGCCAAGACGTTCCACGCTTACTTCAAGAACGGCGGTGCCCTCTTTGACGGACGTGTCCAGGTACAGCCGGACGGGAGCTGGCTCGTCGACCAGCTCGCCCCGCCCAGCAAATAGGACATACAAAAAGGACCCCTCCTCGGAGGGGTCCTTTTTCTTGGGCGCTCAGTAGTTGTTGAAATCAGAGCGCTGGTGGACGAGCTGCTCGTGGATGCCGGACAGCTGCTCTGACTGGCTCTGCAAGGCCTCCAACAGGGCGTTATCGTTGCGGAACACCTTGTCCATCGCGTAGCGGACGTCGTAGAGGCTGTACTTCTGGTCGATCTGCCGCACCGTCAGCGTCTCGTTGTACAGCTCCACCGGCTCGTCGAGGACCTTCTGTTCCTCCTCCGGCGGGAACCTTGCCGGGTTGGGACGGTGGATCAGCATCTTAGTGGCCCGGATGAGCTGCCGGGTGTCGTACTGGCCCAACCGCTCTGGTCGCTTCGCGACGACGCCTGGGAGGACGGACTGACGGTGCTGTTCGTACTCGCGCTTGAACCGTTCCTGGTACTCCTCCAGGTTCCGTTTTGGCACGGGATTCTGTTCTTCCCAGTGAGTCCGCCAGGCAGTCATGTGCTGCTCCATGTCCTGGTCAATTTCCTTCTGCCGGAACGTGGCGTACGCATCGACCACCTGGTCGATGATCTCGTCCGGGATTTCGACGTTGGACCAGAACTGAATGCAGTGTTCCGCGGTCGCGGACGGGGCCGGGTTGAGGAAGGATCCGTCGGTTCGATCGAAGAGTCGGATGGGGGCCTCCGCGTGGTTTGTGGCCACAAACTGGCCTCCGCTGGGGATTCCCGCGGGGGCCCGGTTGATGCCGTCTGCTGTCATGGTCGTAAGCTCCCTTTGATGCTTCCTGATACTGATGACGCCTCGCGGGTGCTCGGCGTTGATACTACTGGATGAGTCCGTTCCAGGACGGTAATGCCTCCAACCCATGTGTGTCCGGCTGGAGGCATTATCGCGCGTCTAAGCCCTGGGCCCGCTGACCACGGGGATCGGTTCGGTTACCGGAGCAGACCGTCCCAGCTCCTGCCCTTCGGACCTTGGACCGACTGAAGGTGGTGCATCCGGGCGGGGACCGACGTTTCGGGACGACCTCCCCATCTCCTGCTGATCCACGACAGTCGTGGAAGTCTGCGCGTCCGTCTGCTGGCTTCCCTTGCGCTCCTTGCTCTCCTTCGGAGCCTTGGGTGCCTTCTGCTTCATCTGGTGACGCATCGCCTCGCGGTAGGCCATCGTGGTGCTGTCCATCTTGGCCCGTTTTGCAGCGGGTGCCTTGGCGGCCAGCGAACGAGCGGCGGTCTTGCCGGCGAAGGCTGCACCGGCAACCGCCACGGGGGCCAGGATCGGAGCGAGCGGCAGGGCCGGTGCTGTGAACACGACTGCTGCGCCGGTAGCCAGAACCTTGGCCGACGTCCGCAACGGCTTCTCACGGAACTGCTGCTGCGTGCTGGACCAGGTATCCGCCAGGGCGGCCTTGGCCTTGCCACCCATGGTCGTGGGCGCCGGCGCCAACCCGAGCTCCGCGCGGCGCTGCTTCTCCCACTGGGTTGCCGCAACCCTTTCGATCTTCTGGGCGCCCTTGAGTGCCTTCCGGTCGCTGGCGGACATTGGACCGCGTGTGAGCTGCGAGTTCGCGACGTTCGTGTTGACCAGGTCAAGGTGGTCCAGCCTGCCGTCAGTGTTGTGCTCGCCGGACTGGAGCTGCTCAGCCACTGCCTCGGGTGAGGTCCGCTCTTCGACGTTCTCCGATACCTGGCCCTTGCGCTTGCCCGCGGCGGCCACAGCACCACCGGCGGCACCTGCACCGAAGGCGCTCTTCATGTCCAGGCCGCCGCGGCGCTTGGCCCCGGCGAGGGCACCAGGCACGGAACCAGCCGCCAGAGCTCCCCGGGCGCCGGCAGCAGCGCCTGCAGCGGCTCCGACAGGAGCTGCCGCACCGCGGCGTGCTACTGCGCTCTTTCCGAGGCGTCCACCCGAGGCTGCCGACATTGCCCCGTTCAGGCCGCGGCTGCCGGCGCGCTTCGCCGCTCCCATGGCGCGGGCACCGTGGCGTCCGGCTGTGCGGTCCAGGAGGGAACCAACACCGGCTGCTGCCGCCCCGCCCACGGCCGCCGCCGACGTTCCCCAGGCCAGGCCTGCGGAGAGCTTGAACGGGGAGGGGACCTTCATGACCTTGGTGAACATCATGTGGAGCAGGTAGACCGCAAGCAGCGGAGAAAGCCCGGTCCAGAGGGTGGCGAACAGGGAACCGTCGCCGCCCAGGAAGGTGGCGCCCAGGCCTTGAAGCATCTTGGAGAGCACAGCAATCAGAGCGAAGATCATCTGGATCCCGAAGACGAAGATGTTCATTCCGAGCAACATCTTCATGAAGCCTGCCAGCTTGTCTGTGCCGGCGCTCGGCAGCAGACACATGATGACCAGGAAGAAAGCGGTGATGATCATGATGACCATCGCAATCTTGGCAACGATGATCGAGACGGCAACCGCACCGAAGACCAGGAGCATGGCGAGGGCGGAGAGGTTGTAGGCGAAGACCGAGGTCAGGCCCTGGTAGTTGTAGTTGCCGTGAAGGGTCAGGATGAAGTCGCGCAGGTCCAGGTTCTGGGTGCGCTTCTGGACGTCGTCACCGTTGGAGGTCCAGTCCATGGCCCCTGGCGCGTCGCCTTCCTGCGTGAACCAGTTCTTGCAGTCATCCTGGCTGACCTTCTTCTCGGTGTCACCAGAGGCGAACGGCTCGCGGATGGACCAGCTGCCTTTGTCGGTGGGGTTGCCATCGGCGCTGAGCTTGCAGGTTGCGAAGCCAACCAGGGAGCGGTCCCTGCTGACGGTGTCTGTCGGCTGCCAGGCCTTGGAGTTGTAGAAGGATTCGTTGTAGCCCTTATCCCAGTACCGGCCCATTGTCGCGCGGACGGTGGAGGCGGCTGCGGAGCGGTCCGCGTCCAGGGATGAGCCCATGACGCCGACACCGGAGTTCCAGTCCAGAAGGTGGCAGTAGGCCTCTGAGTCCAGGCCGTTGGTGCCGAACTGAGCGCTGCGCCAGGTCTTCAGGCCCGTGCCTTCCCAGAGGGTCGACATGATCATCGGAACGCCGGAGGAGAGCTTGTCGGCTCCGGCCCCGTACGTGCTTTGGTAGCCGGCCTTGAGGGACTGGATGTAGTTGGCGCAGGACAGCGGATCCGTCGTGTCATAAATCCCGGTCTGCGTGGTAGGCATGGCCAGTGCAGAGGCGGGTGCGGAAGCAAGCGACGAGACCGTCTTGTTCAGGGTCGTCACGATCCAGCCGGGAGACATGAGGCCGGGCTTGTACTCCGCCGTGCTTCCGTCCTTCCCGCCGCCGGTGGAGTTCATCGAACCGGCCACCATAATGCCGAGCAGGCCGACAATGGCGCCCTTGGCGACGATTGTCTTCCATGCGGCTCCGCCGCGTCGGCGGGCCTGGAACAGGAGGATGGCGACAGCGATAACGACGATAGCGGCCAGCAGTCCGGAGCTAAGAACGGCGCCTCCGATGGTTGCGCCTACCTGGTCGGCTGCCCCGCCCATGGAATCGAGCATGCAGAAGTTGATGGCGAACGCAGAGGCTCCGGTGCCCAGGGACCACATGAAGTTTCCGCTGGACATGCCCGCGGTGACGAGGGCGTGGCGCTGCAGAAGCTGCGCAGTGTCGGCCATGAACTGGTTATCCAGGCGCGAGTGCATATTGGCCGTGGCATCGGCCCAGCGGTTGACCGGGAGCTGCGGGGAGCTTGAGGCGTACTTTCCCTCTGTACTGGAGCCGGTGCAGGTAGAGGCGGCTGAGACCATGGCCGGGGCGGCGGCCGGCGTGCTGATGGCGACCTGGGAGTGGGCTGGTGCAGCGGCGGCACTGGCTGCCGGTGCCATGCCCACGGTCAAGGCGGCCATCACGATGAGGGCCCCGGTCAGACGGGCGAACAGGGACTTCTTCATCGGGAGGATGCCTCAAAATCTTCGAAGTAGGTGGGCTGTGCGGGCCGGGAGTCATCTGCGTCGCGATGGACGGGGACTGTGATCTGGCGAATGGTGCCGAACGTTTCACCGGTGACGTCAACCGGCATGCCGCACAGGTAGAAGGTGTTCACTGCTGAACGCTTCTTATCGAACATGGCCTGATAGGTGCGGAGCCGCAGGCCGTCCTTGGACCGGCGCTCGATGAGGAGGAAGGCGGCGCCTTCAACCAGTGGGATCCAGAGCATCGCCCAGGACTGGAGCATGGGGAAGAAGAACGCGGTCAGGATGCCCGCGGGAACCATGGCGATGACCGCAATCCAGAAGGTGCGCCATTTCATTTCGACCGTGCCGATGACCGTGGTCCTGTCGGCACCTGACGTGCGGCCCGTCATGGGGGTCAGCAGGTACAGGGAGTTGATGGTGGCCATGAAATTGTCCCTTCAGACGTAAGCCGGGGCTCGGAAGCCCCGGCTTACGGTTGATCTTTGGCGGCTACTGTCCTGTTGCGGTTTTCGCCAGCTGGATGCAGATGTTGGCCACCCAGTCGAGGAGTCCCAGAAGCAGCGGGAAAAGGATGCCCGGAGCGCACAGGATGGCGCCGGGGATCAGGGCGCCCCACAGCGGCTGAGAGCCCTGGCCCATGCCGCCGCCGCGGCGCCGGTCCCAGGCCCACTTGAGCAGCGCGAAGGCGACAAGCACCACGCCGATAATGGTCAGCAGCTGGGGAAGACCGGGGAACCCTTCGAGTACGGCCTGCCATACCCTGTCCCAACCGCCCTTGAGGTTGAC
Organism: Pseudarthrobacter chlorophenolicus A6; assembly: GCF_000022025.1. Lineage (GTDB taxonomy): Bacteria > Actinomycetota > Actinomycetes > Actinomycetales > Micrococcaceae > Arthrobacter > Arthrobacter chlorophenolicus. The sequence continues at coordinate 358,922 of NC_011879.1, read as the reverse complement.
TTCGCCGGCCATCGGGACGGCCATGGGAACAGCGTTCATTTCTTGCCTTTCTTGATGCAGACGCCGGGGCGTTTGCGGCTTAGTTCTGCTGGGTTGCTTCTACTCATTGACATGCGTAGATCTCTGGGTGATGGCCGTTCAGTGGGAGATGAGTCCCATGACACGCTGAACTTTCGGATCGTGTGCGAGTCGTTCACGGTGTGCGTCTGACAGGTCCCATCCCGTCAGGGCAGCTGCCCGGACCAGCGGGTGAGGGTCCTCGGCGGCCCGGTCGGCTGTGCCCGCGTACCCGGTGTTCACTGCCGCGAGTCGCACCGCCGGAGGCTGGTCGGGCTCGGCGAGGCGTTCCAGGACGTCATCCGGTACGCGGATGCTGGAGGTCACCTCCGCGCGGACCAGCGGGTCGTTGCTCTCGGCCAGGGCACGGAGCTGGTCGACGTCAGCGTCTCCTACGGACGGGAAGTCCGCGTTCGTGATGCTGAGGTCTGGCTCCATGTGGGCCGAAGCGGCGAACTGGCCGCCGCCTCGGACTCCTTTGGGAACTCGGTTCGTGGGCACTTCATGCCTCCTAGGCGGTCTTGCTGTGCTTGTTGTTGGCAATGGCCATGGCGGACTCCCACATGGTCTGGGCGACGCCTTCACCGCGGGCTTCGAAGCCTTCGAGCATGGTGACGACGCTCTCCTGGTCCTCGAATTCCAGCTCGCCGAACGGGGCGAACAGCGCTTCGGTGGCGTCGTTCGGTTCTCCGTTGGTGGACCAGTCGCGGCAGGCGCCCATGATGCCGCCCTCGAGGTTGTTGATGACGCCGCGGTGCTTGGTGACCTGGCGCTGGGACAGGCTGCCCGGGTTGGACATCGGCACCTGGGTGCCCTCGGCGATGGCGTTCCACGCCAGGCGCTTCATCTCGGCCTTGTGGGCTGCGCCGGTTTCCTCCATGGCGTTGTGGGCACGGTCCATGTAGGAGCCGGGCTGGATGTAGTGGCCGCTCTGTTCGGGGTTCACGAGAGTTGCTCCGAGGGTCGACTCCACGCCACCGTCTGCTCCGTGCGGGGCGTCGAGGGAACGGTCAAAGGTGCGCGCGATACGGAAGTCCTTGGACGGCTTGTGGCGCGGGTCGTGCCACTCGTCGAGGACCTTCTGTGCCAGCTCATCCTTTTCGCGCTGGGTCATCTGGCGGCCGGTCTTGGCTTCGATCTCGGTACGCTGCGCCTCGAAAATGCGGTAGGCCTTGCGGTCTTCGGCGCGGAAGGTCGTTTCGGTGGCGCGCACCGTCACGTTGGCAGCCGTGGAGGTGACCATCTGGCGGAAGTCGGTGATCTTCCGGCCCCTGTCCAGCGCCTCGAGGGTGCGGAGCATGGTTTCCTGGGCGATGTCGTCGGTATCGACAATGATCGACTTGTCCTGCTGGTTGTAGCGGCGCTGCCAATGCGCTGCCGAGGTGTAGGCAATGTCGACGAAGTCCTCAACGTCGACCAGTTCCGAAAGCCGCTCTGCGGCGAGGCTCAGGGTGGGCTCGGCGTGCGTGGTCGCAGCGAACTGGCCTCCCGTGGGGATGCCCTTCGGGACGCGGTTCGTGCCGGCTGAGGATGCGATGTCGTTGCTCATGCCTCGTGTGTGTGCGGCAACTTCGCCAAACGCGCAGGTTTCAGGAAAAAATGTCCGGAATCACATTTCCTTGCTGCAAATCAGCAGTCCGCCAGGATCCGATTTGCTGCGGCACGAGCCTTCTCGGGGACAGCTGTCCCGTCCCGGTCAGCGTCCCCGATGAGAGCAGCCGTGTATTCGCAGAGCTTCCCGTGGGCCAGCTCCGGCCAATCCGCCGGGCGCAGCAAGACATCGTTCACGTAAGCCGCCGACGATCGATCTTCTGCCGCTTTCCCGGTGATCTTCGCGAGCTCCTGGTCCGCCGAAGCTTTCCCTTCAGGCGTGAGGAAGTGGGCCGTTTCGTAGGCTTCGCGGTCCTCCTTGCTGACAACACCGCCGACTGGCTCTATGCCGGCCGAGCAGCCGGTGGCGGCAGTGAGGATGGCGGCAGCTGCTGCCACTGCAGAGAGGGTCTTCCTGGCGTTGCTCATGGGCCTGATGTGTGCGGACGGAACCTGGACTTTCCCCGGGTGGTCCACCCCTGGTCCATCGGTGGTCCTTTTGATGGTCCATCGGGGTGGTCCATAGTGGTCCTTTTGCTGGTCCACCCCTGGTCTTTTCGCGCCGGGCTAATTGTCGGGGACCGGTCCTAGACTGAACTCCGAGCGGTCCACACGGACCACCGGCAAAGGGAGGAAGCGGACGAATGACATCACGTATCGAGCCCGACAGCCGGACGATGGTGATGCTGTCGCTGGCACTGGTCGGTGTCTTGGCGTTGGCGAGCTTCACCCTCTCATTCCTCGGCCTGATTCAGGCCGCCGCATGGGCCGGCATCCCGGAGTACCTGCGCTGGCTCGTCCCGATCGTCGTGGACTCCACCATCCTCGTTTACGCCGTTGCGGCCAGTGTTCAAAGGGCAAGAGGGGAATCAACGACCCTGTCCTGGATGGCCGTCGCCTTCTTCACACTCGTGTCCGTCCTCGCCAACGGGGCCCACGTTCTGGCACCTTCCGGAGTGGCCCGGGACCTGGATTCGACGGTTATCTTCGGAGCCTTCCTGGCCGCCATCATGCCCGTCAGCCTGTTCTTCGCAACGGAGACGACGGTCAACCTGGTGGTGGCGCCAGCCTACGGATCGGTGGCTCAGCGGAGGAAGCGGGCGCGTGACCAGCTGGTCCACGCCGACCGCATGGACCACGGAAAGGACCACTGGACCACTTCAGGTGGACCACGAAAAGGACCACTTGGTGGACCAGCAAATGGACCGGGGGTGGACCACCTAAAGGACCACCTGCGGTCCACCCCAAAAATGCGCCCTGAAGTCGACCCGCAAAAGATCCGGGAACTGGCCTCAGGGAACCTCAGCCAGAGGGCGATTGCGCAACAGCTGGGGGTGTCCAAAACGACGGTGGCGAGGGCCCTTTCCGGTGCTCGCGAGCCAGCTTCAGCCCACTGAGCGAGCCCCTAGGGGCTTGTCATGCACTTCATGCAGATCCGCGTGTGGACGGTCGTAGACCACCACCATCGAATCCGTCTGTAAATCCTCATGCTGGCTCCTGTCACGGCGCAGGTCAGGCGAAGGGGTCTTCGTCATCGGCCACTACCACCAGGTCAAGGGCCGGCGCTGCGTCGGGGCTCTTCGCCGGCGCGGGCGGTTCCTCAGGTGAGGGGCCGGCGGGCGGCTGGGCCTCTGCCACGGGATCCGGTTCGGGAAAGTCGTCCGGCATGTGCTCGATCATCGGATCGGAGGCTGCGCCTGTCTTCTTCGCCGCCCTTTTCGCGGGCGCTGCCTTTGCCGGTGCTTCTTCTGGTTCGGGTTGCGTTTCGGCGGCCGCCGGGGCGGCGGCGGCCTTCGCGGCGGTGATCCCGGTGGCAGCTGCGACCTTGAAGGGTTTGCCTTCACATCCGGCCGTGACCATGCAACGCGATGGTGCCGTGTCGGCGGTCAGAACGTAGTACTCGCAGACAGGGCAGATGACAGGGATGACCGCGGGGTTGATCTTGACGAGGTTCAACACCGACTGCCAGGCGTTCACCGTCTCCAGCTGCGCGTCCGTCAGGTCGAGGGCCTTGAAGGCTTTGACGACCAGCAGGTTGCCCGAGTTCATCCCGTCAACGAGCTCAGCCCACGTGTTCTGCTTGGACTTTTTGAGCACAGCGATTCCCAGGCTGACCGCTTCGGCCAGGCCTTCGTACTCGGGTTTCGTCTTCAGTCCCGCCATCAGCAGGGACCCGTGGTGAAGCTCATGGTCAACATGTGTACGGCAATCCGCGCGCCCCTCATCATGCGGCCAGCTCGTAGCCGCGGATGAACAGGATGTCCTGGACGATGTTCTCGACGATGTCGCCCAGGGACTTGAAGTTCTTCTCCAGCTCCAGGTCCTCTTCCGTGAGGACCTCGTAGGCGTTGGTCTCCTCGTTCAGCACCGAGGTCATCCTGGTGACGTTGTTGTCGGCGCCGGGCATCATGACATCCAGGTCCTTGGCTTTGTTCCGGAGGATGGCGCGCATGTGGGCATCGAGGGTATTGGTGGCCAGCAACGTAGTGACCATGCAGGTGTTCAGCTGGCCGATGCGGTTGTTCCGATCTTCTGCCTGGCTGATGTTCGCCGGGGTCCAGTCAGTCTCGATGAAGATGGTGTCGGAGCTGGCGGTCAGGGTGATGCCGAAGCCTGCGGCCCCGATGGAACAGAAGATGACACCGATCTCACCGTTCTGCAGCTTGTCCGCGACGGCCTGGCGCTTGTGCTGGGCCACTCCCCCGTCGATGAATCCGGCGTCGGCGATACCGGCCTTCTCGACAGCTTCGATGAGGGCCTGCATGACTGGTTGGTGGTGCACCCACACCGTCAAGGGTCGTGTGTAGACCTTCTTGCCGTTGCGAACCTCGGTGGTGGCTTCCATCCAGTCGGAGATGATCTCGATGGCGGCTGGGATTTTGGCGATGCCGGCCGCGGCGCGCAGCGGGGTAATGAGGTCCACCCTGGAACGGGCGAACTCCTTGATGGTCTCCTTGGAGATGATCTCACCGGCGTCGCGCTGCTCCTCGATCCACTCGGTGACCTTCTCGTACAAGGTGTCGTGGGCGGCCTTGAAGCCTTTGGGGTCGATCTCCACGTAGCGGGTGGTGCGCAGCTTGGGCGGCAGCTGCTTGAGGACGTCCTTCTTGTTTCGCCGGACCCAGCAGCTGTGTGTGAGGATTTCCTCGAGCTGCGGGAGCATCTTGCGGTTGGGCAGGAAGGCGCCGAAGTGGTTCTGCGTCGTGTACGTCTCCATGAACTTGGAGGCGCCACCGAACACCGGGTCCAGGAGACCGGCGATGGCGAGCATGTTGACGCCTTCGGCGGGGTTTTGCAGGAACGGGGTACCGGTCATGGGCAGGCGGAGGGCGTCGATGGAGCAGGCCAAGTTCCGATTGGCTGTGGCGCGCTGGCCTGCCCAGGTCCGGGACCGGTGCACCTCATCGAACAAGGCAGCCCTCGGGTCCCAGGCCACCAGCTGGTCTACGAGCTCCGGACGAGAGCCGAGCAAAGAGTCTGCGACAACGACAACCCCGGCCTCCGGGAACGCGGGCACCTTCTTTCCGGCCCGGATGGGGACAATGTACGGGGGGAAGTCTGGCTTCTTAGGTGGCGCCTTGGGCTTGCCCTTCGATTTCCGTTTCGTCGTTGCCGGCTTCGGGGTTGCCTCCTCGGGCGGCTGGATCTTCTTCAGTCCGGGCCCCAGCGCGGCGTAGGCCTCACGGCACCAGTTCTCCACCACCAGAGGCGGCACGACGATGACAGTGCGGCGGGAGCGCTTGATGGCGGCCGCCGCCAGGGCTTGCCGGGTTTTGCCCAACCCAGGCGCATCTGCCAATGCGCGGTGTCCGCCGGCAATGGCGTAGGCTCCCGCGACTTGGAAGGGGTACAGGGCGAGCCCGAACCACTTGGGCAGGTATCCGGTGTGGGAGGCGACAACGTCGATGAGTTCCTTGGCACGGGGCGAGAGTTCCTTCTGCTCATCGCCGAGGACTCCCGTGGAGCTGGCCAGTTCCCTGGCGGCCGCGCGGACGGGCTCAGGGATACTTTCAAGCTGCCGTGACTGGACGGCGGCCTCATAGGTGAGTGGGTCGAGCCTCAGCCCCTTCTTGGCTTCGCCTTCATCGGTGACGAGGTCCGAGAGCATGACATTGAACCTCTGGCGAGCCTTGTCCCAGATGGCTCCAGGGCCAAGGATGGCGCTCATTCGCTCAAAGCCGGCCAGCCGGGGTCGGACGAATACCATGTGCGGATAACGTTCGGATCGCTGAACCAGCGGACGCCAAAGGGACTCCAACGAATCCAGACCGGCCAGGTCTCCCGTGGTCTCGGAGTAGTCCACCTCGATTTTTGCTGCCTCGAAGAAACGGTCCGGGTGCGTTCCGGTGCCCGTGATGTACCAGGTCTTCTCTGAGTTGTCCCACCGTCGGCCTGGCAGCTTCTTGACCCAGTCCTGGGCAGACTTGCCGTTGGGCAGGGTTGCACCCCAGCCGAATTTGAAGCGGAGTTCAGGGTTGCGGTAGGTCCCGGTGAGGACAGCTGTTAGGGCCATGGCTTTTCCTATGCGTCAGGCAGGCTGACGGGCCTTCAGGGACAGGCGATCGGCGCAGTTCCGGCGGGCACCCTCACCTAGGCGGCGAGGTTGTAGGTGGTGACGGAACGCTCCTGATCGTCGTAGGCGACCACCTGCGGCGTGCTGGCGTCCTTGGCGGTGGACATGCTCAGTGCCAGCGTGTTCCGCACCGTTCGGGCCGCTGCCTTGTCAGCCAGTCCACTCGCGACAGGGGCCGGAGCCGCCGACGCTGAAACGCTGACTTCCCAATTCCCGGAATCCTTCATCTCGCGCATGGTGATATGGGTCGTCGCGGAAGCTTTTACCAGTGTTCCCTGGGTCGTTTCGATCCATACATCCATGACAATCTCCTGCTGGTTTTGCGGGTGGTTTCCTTGCCTTCTATGTGTGCGGAACACCCCTTGCAGGTGCCCGTTTTTCACCTGTTTGGAGAAGAATTTCGGGCAGACAAAAGCCGCCATCATTTATAGAAGGCGGCCTCGTCGAATTGTTGTATTCAGCCCCCGTGGCCCGCCAATTTGCGTCCGAAAACCGAAAGCGGTGCGCCGGGAGCGGTGACGATATTCCGGCTGCGATCGTCGTTTTCTCCTGCAGTGGCGAGCAGTTCGGCGGCACCGATTTCACGGTTGCGGAGCTGGTCGATGGTGATGGTGGAGGTCATGGCGGTTCTTCCTGTTGTCCGGGGCGTTCTACCTTGAGACATGCGTAGAGGACATCTGGGCAGGCCTATACCTCCGACAGGTAAGCTGTCACGGTCCATGACACTGGAGGGAAAAGAAATGACAGCTACCGCAGAACGCAGGACCGGCCGCAGCGTCCTCATCACGGGAGGCAACCGGGGTATCGGCCTGGCGATCGCCAAGTCGTTCCTGGCAAACGGCGACAAGGTCGCAGTGACCTACCGAAGCGAGACGGACCTTCCCGAGGGCGTCCTGGGTGTGAAGGCAGATGTCACCGACCAGTCATCCATCGAAGAGGCGTTCAAGACCGTTGAGGCTGCTCATGGTCCGGTCGAGGTCCTGGTGCCGAACGCTGGCATCACCAAGGACACCCTCCTGATGCGCATGTCCGAGGATGACTTCACCTCTGTCCTGGACGCAAACCTGACCGGCGCGTTCCGGGTCATCCAGCGCGCGACCAAGGGCATGATGAAGCTGCGCAAGGGCCGGATTGTGATGATCTCTTCGCCCTCCGGTGTCCGCGGCGTTCCCGGCCAGGTCAACTATTCAGCTTCCAAGGCCGGCATGATCGGTATCGCCCGGTCCATCACCCGCGAGCTGGGCGGCCGCGGCATCACAGCGAACGTCGTCATGCCCGGCGTGGTGCTCACGGACATCTTCAACCACGTCTCCGAGGACATTAAGACGAAGTACCTGGGAGAGATCCCGGCCGCCCGGTTCGCGGAGCCGTCTGAGATCGCCAACGTGGTCCGGTGGCTCGCCAGCGACGAGGCGGCATACATCTCAGGTGCCGTCATCCCCGTCGACGGCGGCGCAAGCATGGGGCACTAGGCAGCCAGACCCACGATCGCTGAGGGCTGTCCGCCTGCCTTCCTGGCTTCTGATCGCTCTTTGCGTTCAACAGGGCAGATGTTGACGGCCGCGCGCTGGACGACGCTGCGTTCATAACGGTGACCGTCGCGGCAGATCCAGTGGACGACCTTCTGGCTGCCGGCCGAGACGTCTGCCGGCGTCAGGGTGTTGCGTTCCGTGTCCCATTCCGGGAGCAGATCGGGGCGCGTGTCAGCCAAAGAAGTGCCTGGCTTCGGCCCTTTATAGCTGATCGCCTTTGCTCGGCTGATGTTCGCGCAGGCCGGGCAGCCCTGGCCCCGGTGGCGGCGGCAGACCTGGGCCTGGTACGGGTCGTGCCCTTCGGGGCAGTTCCACCACACGACTTTCGGTGTGCCGTGACTGACGTCCGAGGGGGTGAGGGTATTCATCTCCGTGTTCCATTCTGCGGCCAGGGCAGGGTTGGCGTCTGCAAGGTTGCCGCGGGCCACGGCGCGGGAGGATGTTTTCGCGGCGTTGCGCTTCTTGCCGCAGTCGGGGCATCCGTTGCCCGCAGTGCGGTTGCTGATGTAGGACTCTGTCGAACCGTGACCGACGGGGCAGATGAAATAGGCCTTCTTGTTGGAGCGCGGCGCGACGTCCGCCGGGGTGAGCGGGTAGTTTTTCTCGTAGTCCCATTCGGCGGCGATCTCGGGGAACGCTTCGGCGAGGGTTTTGCCCTTCTTGGGCGCGTCCAGCCGTGCCTTGCCGCACTTGGAGCAGCCGCGATTTCTGGAGGTGCGGTGGTTCACCTTCAACATGTACGTGCCGTGTCCGGCCGGGCACACCCAGGAGGCGACTACGTCCGAGCCGTAGGAAACGTCGCCCGGGCGCAGTGTTCCATTTCCGGCGGTGTCCCATTCGGCCGCGTAGGCCGGGAAGCGTTCGGCCAGTGACCGGCCGGGAGCCGGGCTCTTGGGCTGGTGGGTTCCGGTGCGCTGCCGCTTGTCATTTTTGCTCACCTCCCCCATGTGTGCGGACTGCCCTGACACTGTTACCGCACGCCGTGTAAGGCTCCCACTTCTCATGCGGCCACCTCGGCTGCGCTGATCTCGATGGCGTAGCCCGCTCTAGACGAGGTGTAGCCGGACAGGGGAAGGGGGTCGGTCCCGGAGAGAATGCCGTCGATCCGCGGGGCGATGTAGTCGGCGATCGTTTCCGCGTTCAGTTCGACTCCGATCCAGTTCCGTCCCAGTTTCTGGGCGACAGCGAGGGTAGTGCCGGAGCCAGCGAAGCAGTCCAGGACAGTGTCGCCGGGTTCGGTGGCGGCGGCAATGAGACGCTCCAGGAGAGCCTCAGGCTTCGGTGTGTCGAACGCCGAGCCCATCTCCGTGCCGAAGATCGCTTCGGACTCGGCGCGTGCATCCTCATTGGTCGGCGAACCGTTGACGCGGAAGGACTGCAGATTGGTCAGGACCTTGCCCTTGGATTCCTGGGAGAGGTAGGACGGGCGAAGCATCTGACGCGGGCAGATGAAGGCACCCGGCGTTTCGGCCATCTTATTGATGGCTTCCTGGCCGTAGCGGAACGGGCCCGTCATCCGGAAGGAGTTCTTGTTGGTGCCGTTCTCCACGATCAGGTCGTCAAGCAGATCCGAGACGATGGTTGGAGTGTTCATCGGGCCAGCCGCGATGGTCTGGTCCGGGAAGTTGAACGTCATGCAGCCGGCGGGGAATTCGAGCACGGACGGCTTGTTGCCCTTGTTGTGGATGGGGATCCTCTTGCCTACCTCGGTGGAGGAGTGGACCAGCGGCGCCATCTTGGACTTGTCTTTGGCGTAGATGAGGATGTGGTCGGTGACGTCGGCCAGGTGTGCGTGCAGGAAGGACCCGCGGTTCTTCTTCTCCCAGATCATCGTCCCGACGTAGTTGCGGTCACCGAAGACGTCGTCCATGATGCAGCGGACGCGGTGGATGTACTGGTCATCGAGGTGGACGAAGATGCTGCCGTCCTCGGTGAGGGTGTCCCGGACGCCGGTGAGAGTGCGCTCCAGCATGGCCAGCCAGTCTTTCAGGGGCGACGAATCGCTGTACTGGTTGAACTTCCGTCCGGTGTTGTAAGGCGGGTCCAGGTAGGCCATCTTGACGGTGCCGTGGAGCTGTGAGTCGGCCAGTGCGCGTTCTGCCAGGTCGCAGAGAAGTAGGTTCATGACAGCCTCTATGCGGCCACTTTTACGACGGGTGCCGTTTAAGCCCAAACACGGGCCTGGTGACCCGGATTGTCTTCGCCGGCAGTTCTCCGAGCCAGCCAGGACAGTGCGCGTCGAGCCAGGTGAGCCGGGCGAAGGGAAGCTGGTCCCCCTGCTTCAGGGCGCGCTGATTGGCCAGCCAGATGGCGATGAGCTGCTCGCCCTTTGCTTCGGCGTTGAACGCCGGGAGCCGGCCGTGGGCGAGGATGAAGTCCGACGCGTCCCGGGCCCGTTCCTGCCAGATGTCTTCCGAACACGCCCTCCAGCCGGGCAGATGCTGGTCCAGGAAGGACGCACGGAACGGGTCAATGGTGCCTGCGGTGTCCGCGACCCGCTGCAGGTTCAGCCAGATGCCTGCGGCGCTTTCGTAGCTGGAGGAGGAAGCGGCTGAGGGCCAGCGTCCGTGCTCTGCGAAGAACCTGGCGACACTCTCGATGGTCTTCTTCTCGTCAAGCATCATGCCACCGGTCCCCGCCCGGCCGGCAGCCAGCCCACGGCAACGGTGTCGAGCTTCTCCCGTCGGGCGGCGGTAAGCCGTCCAGCCCTGGCAGCGGCCCGCTGCGTGCCCAGCCACCGGGCGAGGGTGCGCTCGGCGGAAACTGCCACCCGTGGCCACCGGCCCGTTGACGTCAGGAATGTCTGGAGGGCTGTCGCGTGGGCGGACCACTGCACTTCGCGGCCGTCCGGCGCGGGCAACCAGCCCGGGACATTCTTGTCGAGCCACTTGCGCCGTTTCGTCGTGATTTTCCCGGCCTTGGCCAGGCTCCGTTGGTAGTTCATCCACCGGTACAGCCCGGCAGATTCTGCGGTGCCCCCGGCGCTGGAGGGAAGCCGGCCCGCGAAGTCGACGTAATTCGCGAGATCCTCAGCCCGGCCCAGCCAAAGAGTTTCAGCGTCGGCCGCTGGCCGGTCCCATCCGGGGGCCCTGGCGTCCAGAGCGGATTTTCGTTCGACGGCCAGGTTGCCTGCCACCGCAGCCCTGCGCTGGGATTTCAGCCATACCTTCAACTGGCCGCGGACAGGGGTGTTGTTGGCTGAGGCTTCCGCCAGCAAGGCCAGTTGGGAGTCCCAGCGTTCCTGCCTGGTCTGGCGCCATCCCGGGATGTTCGAGTCGAGGTAGCGGCGGTGCTCGTCCGTGATCCGGTTCTGCTGGGCTGCTCTGCGTTGGACAGCGAGCCAGCCTGCCAGTTCGTCCTCCACCAGGTCGGGACCGGCGACGGGTAGACGGCCGGACCGGGCAACGAAGTCGGCGACGGTGGCTGCCTTGGCGGTCCACGGGTCAGCGGCGGCGCTGGCGTCTGTGGAAAGGGCCGACGCGGGTGCCGCTGCGCCGGGAATCGTCAGTATGTTCACATCCGAAAACATGCGTAGAATCCGGTGTCATGGCAGGCCCTGGCCGCAATCTTTGGCAGATCTTGAGACAGGGATCACACGTTGTCCCCGGGCTCTGTGCGGCATCCTGCGACATAGTCCTCGAGGTGCCGGTCCCAAGTGGCTGAAGAGCCCCTGAAGAGGAATGTTCCGTCGGCTCCGACGATGACCGATCCGCCGCCCCGGGACGGATTCCAGAAGTGGGTGGCCCCTGCTGACGGCAGCGGGCGGCTGTTCCGTGCAGCGTCATTCTGTCGCAGGCCCAGGAGCCTGGCGGCGGTGGGAGTTCCAACGGGGTTGCGCATGGGTTCCTCTCAAATACAGGCGTAGTGCAGGTAACGCAGAAGCCCGCCGTCTGGGTGGACGGCGGGCTTCAGGGCAATGTGGTCAGGCTGCGATCAGTTCGCGGACCGGGGCTGTGCGCTCAACCAGCGGGTCGTTCTTGAGCTCGTCGATCTTGCCCGGGTTGAATCCTGACCAGGAGTCGATGACGACACCGTCCTGGTAGACCACGACGGTGGGTGCCTGGGTGTGCCCGAGGCTCATGCAGTACTCGCGGTTCTCGTCCGTGGTGCCGTCCACCTTGGTGACCTTGATGTCGGTCTTGGCGATAGCGCGGTCCATGGCGTTGCACTGGACGCATCCTTTTTCCTTGCCAAAGACAACGACGGACTTTGGTGCGATGGAGGTGATGACGGGGGACATAGTGTCTGCCTTTCGGGGCTGGTGGTTCTTGCTCGGTTGGGTGTGCCGGTAACGAATCTGTGTACGGCAAATCTGAAAAGTGTCAGGATGCGAGGGCGAAGGCCTGGGCGCTGATCTTGTGAAGGTATTCCTCAGCGGCGGACTGGCTCGTGGTGACCTTGCTGAACCTTCCCGCGGCGTCCTTGTAGACCTTCCGGGTCGGTTCCGGGTAGGACACCGGACCGGTCTTGAGCATCCGCGGATCCAGGATGGCTGCCATCCCGAAGTCGGACACGGACCGGATCAGCCGGCCGAGGGCCTGCTCGAGGAGCAGTGCGGCGTCGGAGACGTACACGTAGGTATCCGCGGCCCATTTGCCGATCTGCAGGGCGTCCATGATCGCTTCGACGCGGGCGTCGTCCACCGGGTTGCCGGCTGCGCGCGGGATCCGGTCGATGGTTACCAGTGAGCAGGTGCGTCCCTTGGCATCCACGCCGGTCATGAACGACTTGGTGCCGACCAGCACGGATTTCACGTCGTCCCGCCACAGGTTGGTGAGCTGCTGGGTGGAAAGTCCGTCCCACTGGGAGTAGACGTTCCAGCGGCCCTTCGCGGCGCGGCGCAGCGCCGCCGCATACGCCTTGCCGGCGGTAGAGTTCGCGGACAGGATCAGGGCCGATCCCATGTTGGCCTCCACAAGCTCGACGTTCTTCTTCGTCGCCCAGGCCTGGTGCAGGGCCCCGTTGAACTTTCCCTTGGTGCCCGGCCGCCAGCCCGGGAACATTTCCGGGATCTCCTCAGGGGTCAGCTTTGGGATGTACAGCAGCGAGTCATCGTAGGCCTTGTCGAACGGGGACGGATAGGCGACATTCTCGGCGGTCAGGCCGACCTGGTAGCCGAACCGGGACGGCAGGGTCGCGGAGACGGCGATGACCGTCATCGGGTAGGTCTCGGTCTCCTCCTCGATCGGCTCGCCGGCTTCCTTCATGGCCTGAACCATTTCGTCTTCCTCGTCCACCATCACCGGGGCGGTCCACAGATTGGCCTGCAGCAGCCCGGAGATGTTCACCGGGGAGGCGTTGGCACACCAGTAGGGCGTCTGGACCTTGGCGTTGGCCGGCGGCGTCTTCTGCTCGATCCAGCGGGCGGTGCCGATCCGGTGCAGCTTGACCTGGCCGACAGCCCCGATGAAGGCATCGAGACGGCCGGCCAGCCTCTTGGCCTTGAGTTTCGATTGGATGTTCTTTGACTTGGACACCCCGTCGAGGGCGTTTTTGACGCTGCGGGCCCAACCGATCATCATGTCCCCTGTGGTCTCAACCGGGTCAGCTGTCTCCTTGATTTTGCACACTTCGCCGGGTTTCGTGTACTTGGCCATCTCGGCGAGCTCGTCCTCCAGCTCGATGGCCAGGGCGTTGCCCTCCTTGATGAGCCGGCCGACGGCAGGGTCCGATTCGTCCAGGGTCCGGGACACGGACTTGGTCAGGGACATGACAGCCGCGGCCGAGACTTCGCTGGCGCCTGCGGAGCGAACGTTGGCCGGCAGGGCGTGGGCCTCATCGATCATGATGATGTGGAATTCGCCGAGGGTCTTGTTGCCGATGATGACCGGGACGCCCTTGGCGGCCTGGACAGCCAGCATGGAGTGGTTGGTCACCACGATGTCGGCCTCTGCGGCCTTCGCCCGTGCGGCGCGTGGCTTGCACAGGTCAAAGATGGGGCAGGTGTCGCCGATGCATTCGGAGGGGCCGACAGAAACGGCGTCCCACAGTTCAGGGGTGGTGACGCCCTCGTAGGACTGTTTGTCTCCGGCCTGGTCCGCGGCGAGGGACAGAGCCCACAGCAGCAGGGGCACGCCATTTGCAGCGTCAAACGGGCGGCCGTCCAGGAATACGTTCTTCTGGTTGGCCAGTCGCTTGAGCTTGGACCGGAGCGAGGGCAGGGACGGGCGCTGGCCGACGGTGTCGGTGAGCTGTTCGGCAGCGTCACGGGCGGACTGGCTGCAGACGTAGTTGGAGAAGCCTTTCAGGACGGCGACCTTGGGCCGGGTGCCGGTGACCTTCTCGCAGGCCGCGGCGGCGACGGGTGCATCCTTGAGCAGGATCTGGCTCAGCAGGGCCAGGGATTCGGTGCTGATGATGGTCCGCTGGTCGTACTTGGCGGCGGCCACCATAGCCGGAGCGAGCAGCGAAAAGCTCTTCCCAACGCCAGTCGGTGCCACACCACAGACGTGTCCGGTGGCGCGGATTGCGGCTTCAATGTCGTCCAGGAGGGCGACCTGGCCGGGCCGGGCATCGGCGGTCGGGATTCCAGTGCTGAGGCGAACGGTTTCGGTGAGGGTCTTCTGCATCATGGCAGCCTCTATGCTTCCTGCCCGGTGGCGGGCGTCTTCGGAGATGGTGGGACCCGCCCACCCCTTGGGGCGGTGGACGGGTCCGTGCCGGTTGTGAACCGGCGGGGCAGCGTAAGGGTGTGCGGGCCTTACGCGGTCTTGGGGCGGCGGGAGCCCTTGGGCTTCGGGGCGGGAGCGGAGACGGGCTCCTGTGCCTTGCCGCGGCGGAACAGGTTCCTGACCGGGATGGTGCGCTCGGTGATCCAGGCGCGGTGCAGCATCCAAGTTTCGCCAAAGAGGATGACGACGAACGGGTTGGAGGACGATTCGAGCACCATCAGGACCAGGCCAAGGAGTGCGGCCCAGCGGTACCAGCGCTTCCAGCCGCCAGGCAGCAGGGTCATGCTGATGATGCCCGGCAGGACAATCAGGAGGGGTACCGCCCACCAGATGATGTCCAGGGGCAGGAGATTGAGCGCCAGGGCCACAGTGATGATGTGGGCGATGCTGAACGCCGTGAAGCCGGTCCAGCGGGCCGGGGCGATGAGCCCCTTACGGGAGAAACGGGATTTGATCTTCTCGGAGATGTTCATGCGGCTTCGGGCACCTTGACTTCCAGGTCGGTCAGGGACCGGATCAGCCGGTCCAGCTGGTCATACAGGTCAGCCTCGTTCAGTCCGAGCCGCTGTCCCTTGAAGGCCAGGGCGCGGGCGAAGACGTCGGGGGCCTTCAGGCAGGCAATGCGGCGGCCGGCGACCCGTTCTTCGCGGTAGTCGGCCCCTGTCGTGTCAAAAGATGAGTACGCTTCGAACTCCAGCGCGATGAACGCTTCGCAGACCTCCTCGGCGAGGCGTGCCCAGCCGCGGCCCTTGCCCATTGCCCTGACGGAGGCGCGGAAGGAGCGCAGTACAGTTCGGGAGGGGCGGGCGCGGTCGGCCAGGACGGAGTCGACCAGGACCCCGGCGACGCGGGGGGCTGCACGGGTGATGTTGTCGATCTGCTCGAAGCTGTAGTCGTCCCAGAGGGCCATGAGCCCGGAGTCGATGACCTCGTACGGTTCGCCTTCGATGAGGGCTCGCATCGCAGCGATGGAGCGGTGGGCCAGGCCCGGTTCCGCGTCGATCATTGCTTTGAGGCGCTTGCGTTCCTGGATGCGGGGGCGGACCAGGGCCGGGACCCCGTAGGCGTGCATGATGGTGGCTGCCTGGGCGGCGAGTTTGGAGCTGTCGCGCAGGTGCCGGGTTTTGGAGCGCAGCCAGTCGGCGGCGTCTTCCATAGTCTGGCTCAGGTTCTGCGGGTCGATCCGGTCACTGGTCGTGGCGGTGTGGAAGGCGGTGTACGGGCCGGCGACCCATCCGCTTTCCTGCCACTGACGCATCGGTGACGGGTCCACGAGGGTCATCTTCGACGTCGTGCGGGTCTGGATGTTGCGGATCATCGAGAGCCGGCCGGCGCGCAGCAACTGTCGTGCCCAACCGGTCGCCGAAGCCTCCAGACCCAGGTCCAGGTCGAACCCGCCGGGCTCGGTCTGCATCACCTTCTGGAAGAGTAGCTCTTCCATCTCGGTCGCCAGGTCCTGCATCAGCTGCACGCCGATGACGGTCTTTTCGCGGGCGACGGCAGAGGCGATGCCGGAGCGGTGGAGGGACTCGGCGATGAGCCGTCGGGCCTCGGTGCCATCGATCAAACCGTCAGCGTGACGCTGCAGGATGTCGTGGCATTCGGAGTCAGTGGAGAGGGAAGTCAGTTGCACGAAAACTATGTGTGCGGCTGATCTGACAAACGTCATCAAGATCGGCGTGTAACGTCCATCACTTAATGAGAACGGCCGGAAATCAGGCCCAAATGCTCAGATGCGACGAGTCTTCAAAGCAGTCTTACTGCCACACTCCGGCAAAGTCTGACCCTTGCCAGCGGACGACCCTAATCGAGCTCGTGCCGGTTCCCTGAAGGAGCTCGGCCAAGTGAAGTCGGGCTGCGTTAGCCTCTGCCTCGGTGTTCAGGAGAGAAGATGCTGGAAGGCTCTTGTCCGCTACGTCCACCCTGACAACCCACCCATCCTGGTAGCTGCCGACACCCAAAGACAAAATCTGGGACGCGGGGATCCATCGCGACCGCAGACCCGGGTAGAGGTCGTCGGTGACTTCCAGGAAGACCGAGTCCATGGGATTCAAATTAGCAGCACAACGCCCCGGAATCCTGGTTCGGATGCCGGGGCGATGTGTCTGGCTTAGACGAGGACTGCCTGAGCTGCTTCCTGCCGGCGCCGGATGTCCTCCGGGTTGGTGGAGGCCATGGTCAGGAAGTTCGGCGGCAAGACGACCTCGACCGGGACGGCCCGGCCTGTCAGGTCCGCGTAGATGCCGATGGCGCCGCGGATTACCCTGTTGGTGTTCGGGTCGCGCAGGGCCCGCATCGAATTCCGGTTCGGGGCCTGAGATTCGCCTTCACCGACGATGGCCTTGGCCCGGATCCTGGCCAGACGCTGCTGTGTGGGCTCGAGGTTGAAGAGGCGGCAGGCCGCTTCGGACTCGTCCCTGTCCTCGATCGGCAGGATGAACCCACGTGAGATGTAGCCCGTCAGCTCAGCCTTGAGGGCATCGGACACCCGCTGCGTGTACAGCACGGGGAGCACGCCCTGGGAACGGGCAAGGCGGCCGAGGCGCTCGACCTCCGCCTTGCCTGCGCCAAGGAATACCCATGCCTCGTCCAGGTGGATGACGCCGCCGCGGCCAGTCAGGGCCATGGCCGACCCGAATACCATCATGCGGACCAGTGCCAGGCAGACGCGCTGCATAAGCGGTGCGCCTTCGATGGCTCCGGGCTCGGGCAGGTCCAGGTGGGAGTTGCCGACCTTGATCAGGGTAATGCCGTCGAAGATATTCAGGGCCTGAGACTCGGGATTCATTCCCACGCAGGCCCGGAACATGGGGGAAGCTTCGGCCAGTTCCAGAACCTGCTTGACCATGTCGTGCGGTGCCTTGCCGTGAGCCAGGGCGATCTGGAGCGCCTGGCCGACACACTTGGCCCCGTTCGCAACCCCGTA
This sequence comes from Pseudarthrobacter chlorophenolicus A6, assembly GCF_000022025.1. GTDB lineage: Bacteria > Actinomycetota > Actinomycetes > Actinomycetales > Micrococcaceae > Arthrobacter > Arthrobacter chlorophenolicus. The sequence goes on along the minus strand of NC_011879.1, from coordinate 341,573 downwards.
ACGCAGGGCTACGAAGATAGCGACTTCATACTCGCCCTTCTTGTCACCCCACGGGTTGATGGAACCGAGCATGGACGCGGCCATGTCGACACCCACCTCGGGGCTGCGGGCGAAGCGGATCGGGTCAAAGACGCCGTCCGCGTGCTGAAGGTCATCCAGGGAGATGACCTGCCCGCCGGCGGCCAGAACAGTCGGTGAGTGGTCTGAATCCATCTTGGGGTCCACGATCACCTGCGGGGAACGGGGGGACTTGGGCCCGGGGATCTGGTTCATCTGGGTCGCCAGCCAGAGCAGTGCCTGGGTTTTGCCCGAGCCGGTACCACCGGCGACGAGCATCAGCGGAAGACCGTCCGCGGTGGACGCCGCCGTCGGGGACACGTACGCCGGCTGCCGGTCACGTTCGGTGAACCCGATCAGCGCCCCGGTCTTGTCCCCTACCGTGGAGAGGGACTGGATGCCGGAGGCGGCGACGTTCTGGGTAGGCATGTCGTGCAGGTTGGGGTTGGCCCTGATGTGCGAGCAGAGCATCATCTCAGCCAATGCCTGCCGCTGGCGGAAGTTCATGACCCGCAGGTTGGCGGCCGAACCGCCGCCTGCCTGGGTGATGTCTTCCACTTCCCCGTCGAAGGCAATCAGCACTGAGGCGTCAACCAGGGTCGGGGACCCATCCCGGGAAGCGTAGACCTCCTCGACGGATTCCAGGGTCCGGACCATTTCCTCCTGCTCGGAGAGTTCCATCTTGTTCTGCTTCAGACGCTCGTTGATGTCGTCCAGGTAGCGCTTGCGCTGGCGGCGCAGCTCGGCGCGGGTAACCTTTGCCGGCTCAATCTGGGCGCTGATGGAGACCGCGACCGCGTCGTCCTCGATCAGCCCGGTGGCCCAGTGGGCTTCGGTGCTGGTGGGTGAGACGAAATCGAAGTCGAAGCCTTCCAGCGTCGCCATGGTGAGTGTGCGGTGGTTGGGGATGACAGGCCAGCTGTGGCAGTCCTCCCTGCCGGCGGCGTCGGCCATGCGGACCGCTTTTGCGTCCGCGAAGATGTGCAGGTGGTCCGAGTGGGGAAGGTCCACCGTGTCGGGGAAGTGGCCCTGGTTCCACCAGGAGTTCGCCAGGGAGATCTCCTTTGAACTGGGGACGGAGAAGCCGCAGCGGGCCAGGGCAGCGTCGACCCTTTCCAGGTCGGTGTCGTAGTCCGACAGCGGTGTGCCGCCGACAACCAGCGTTTCTGTGAAGGAGTCGATGGCCTGGCGGAGGCCGCCGTTGCCGCCCAGTTTTCCGGAGAGCTTCACGGCCAGGATCAGCAGACGCTTCTCGGTGGTCTGCTGCGGGAAGGACTCCTTCAGGAAACCCGCGATCGGGTGCCCTGATTCCGGGTTGTACAGCTTCTTGAGGTTCACCATCAGAAGCTTGGTCTGGCGGTAATCCTTGCGGGCCAGGGCCCGTCGGTTTGAGGAGGGGTGGGACATGGCTGCCAGCTCGTCGTAGGCGGCCATCAGCGGCGTGAACACGTTGATCCGCTCGTCCAGGGATCTGGCGTCCACGACCGGTTCCAGCGGAACCTTCCTCGCCAGCCACAGGGACCCGTCCACGCCGAGCATCCTGCCGCCCGGGAGCAGCGTGCGCATCATGGTCGGGACGGAGACGTCCGTCAGGGGCTGTGCCGCGGGGGCTTTGGAGTTACGTGCCATGTCTACTTTCCTGCAGCTGCTGCTGCGGCGTTCTCGGTGGGGACAGCCTTCTCGATGCCGCCGACGGTGATTTTGCGGCCTTCAACGGCGTTCATGAACGGAGTCAGCGACTCGCCGGTGCCGGCGCCGCCCCAGGCCACGACCTTTGGGGACGGGGTGTCGGCCTGTTCAATGAGGACGTCGTAGGTGACGCGGGACGGGGTTTCGCCGCGGCCGATCGGGCTGCTCTGCCAGGAAACGGCGAAGGAAACCTGTGCGACGACCTGGGAGGGCTTCTTATCGGAGGGTGCGTCCTTGGCCGGCTTCTGTGAGGCGACGTCGCCGACCCGGACATCGGAGGCGGTGACCTGGACGAGTGGGATGTAGGAGCGGTTGGCGCCGGTGTCGCCGACGTTGAGCCGGAGCGCGTCGGGGTCCCCTGAGGTGAAGGCTTTGGCCCAGGCGTTGACGGCCTGCTCGATGCCTTCGGTCTTGGAGACGTTGACCAGGTTCGGCCACGCTTTCAGGTTCGGCCAGGTCTGCTTGTCGTCGGGGGCGCGCGGGATCAGGGTCGGCTCACCAATGACCTTGGCACCGCGGACCGGCGAGTAGCCGACCTGGACCTGCGTGGTGAAGAACGACCCGGAGGGGCTGACCAGCGTCATGGTGTGCAGCTGCAGACCCTGGGTTTCTTTGACCTGGTTGGTGTTCGGGTCAGTCTCTGACTTTGGCTCGGCTTGGATCTGCACCCCGTCCCAGGAGAGGATCTGGCCACCGGGCAGCGGAGAGGGGGCCTTGGCCAGCCAGTCCTTGACGGTCTGCATGGCGACAGGCTTCGTCGGCGAGTCCAGCTGGTTGTTCACAGGCGGTGCGACGTAGGGCTTTTCGAGGAACTTCGGCATGAAGGAGATGATGGCCAGCAACGCGATCGGAAGCAGCACGAGGCTGGTAATGACCCAGGCCTTGAAGAACTTTTGCCGTTTGGCGTAGGTGGTCACCATTCCAACGTCGGCGCGGGGCAGCTCCTCGGCCTCATGGGCCCAGAAGTCGTCCGTCTGGTTGTTGCGTTTGGCGTTGCGGGCCATCATCGTCCTTCGTAGAAAAGTGGTTAGGAGCGCTTGAGCAGCTCAGCGGAAGCGACGAGCTCCAGCTGGTTGTCTTCGGAGAGCCCGTTGACAGCCTTCGCGACTGCGAGGCCTGCCTTGGCGTCGGACGCCGGCGGGGCGGGGGTTCCGACGGCGCCGAGGGTGTGCAGGAGGGTCCAGATGCTCTTGAGCCGGGCCCGGCCCAGCGCGGTGGCGGTGATACCCACAGACCAGGGCTCGTCCCTGATGGCAGCCTGGATCGTCTCGATGTCGGTCAGCGGCGACGTGGAGCTGCGGCCGGCTGACATGATCGAGGCGACCAGTTCCACGACATCCTCGGAACCGCCCACCTGGGCTGCGGCGAGGGCCCGGACAGTGTCCGATGCGCCCTGGACTTCGATGGTCTTCGCGGCGACGCGGCGGAACAGGCCACGGGACGGCTTGGTGGAAGCCTTGGCCTTGGAGCCGGCGCCGCCTTCGTCTGTACTGTCGTCCTCGTCGACGGTGTCGATGGTGTCCAGCTCGTCGGCTTCCTGCTCGCCGCTGAGCTCGGCGTCGATGGCCGCACCAGGGTTCAGGTAGCTCTCATCGGAGTCCGAGTAGCCGGACGGCTGGTAGCGGTCGGTCTCGTAAGGCGTGGTGGTCACGGTGTTCGTGCTCCTTCTTGCGTGCGGCCCCGAGCATCGGAATGCCGGTCCCGCGGGTACAGATGCGGTCAATGAGGAACATGCGTAGACAATCCGGCGGCGGCCGTCCCGCCACAAAGCCCCTGCCGCCGTTTCCGGAGACAAGGGCTTTGGGGCTGTGGAAGAGTACGGGCGCTACTTCTTGGTCATCTTTTCGATGGTGATGCGCTTGCCCTCTTCGGGGTCGAAGTCGGGGTCCGGACCCAGGTCCTGGACGTGCTGGAGGATGCGGACCTTCTGGCCGGCGCTGTTCTTGATCTCCTGCATCTCGACCCACATGAGCACGCGGTGGCCGGTGAGTTCGGTGCGCAGGCGGGAGGCGAACGCCTTGACCTCGGCGGAAGAATCGGTGCGCTCGGTGCGGACAGTCTCGATGCCGTCCGGGGCGAACTTCGACTCGGTCGTCTTGATGGCCACGAAACCACGCGTCGAGGAGGCTTCCTTCTGGACACCCAGGATGGTGCCGACGAAGTTCTTGCATTCGGAGAGCATGTTGATGGTGCGGGCGACGTCGGAGTTGTCGTTCAGCATCAGGGCGAGCGACTTGGCGTTCTCCTTCAGCTGCGAATCCCATTCGCTCCGGGTCTGGCCTTCGGCAATCGGGCCGGTCATGGAGACGGCGCCGAGGATGATGTCATTGCGTTCTTTGGTGTCCAGGGGCATGGTGTCCTGCTTTCGTGGTTTAGGGCGGAGGGTGGTGGGTTAGCCGACGAAGACGTCTGCGTCGGCGGCGAAGTCGTCCGGCACGAAGTCGAGGTCGTCCGCGGGTGCGGGCTTGGACGCGGCCTTGCGGATGACGCGCTTGGGCTCGGATGCCGGTGCGGGAGCTTCGACGGCGGCTTCCGCGGTGTCGGCAGCGGCTTCATCAGCAGCCGGTTCTGCCTTCACAGGTGCCTTGAGGGCAGCCTTGGCTGCCTCCTTCGGTGCCGGGGCAGACGCGGCGGGAGCAGCTTCCGCGGCGACACCGGCCAGGGCGGTCCACGGGGTTTCGGGACGCTCGTCGGCGAACAGCGCCAGCGCGACGGCGGTGATGGACTTGCAGCGGCGGACGGCCGCAACGACCCATCCATCCCAGGCGGCTTCGTCCTCGCCGAACGGCATCGGCAACGTGGCCAGAACAGTGCGGAGGGCACCGCGCATCCGGGAGTTGGCACCGTCGGAGGCAGACGTGGAACCAGTCCAGCTTTCCTGTGCCTCGGCGACGATGTGCTGGAACGTGGCGGCCAGCGCCTTGACGTTCGAGCCGTTGATGGCCAGTCCGGCCCGGTGGAGTGCTTCGACAGCGAGTTCCGCGGTGCCGAAGACACCCATCGCAGCGTAGGAGTTCGGGTTCAGTTCACCTTCGACGGTGTACGGCACCCAGACCTTGTCTTCCGTGATTTTTGCCATTCCATGGTCCTTGTCCAGAGATGTGATCGGGTTCTCCCCGCTGGCATACATGTGTGCGGCAAGCTCTGATGCCCTCTCCACGGCTTCGAGCTGCTCATCGGGGATTCCGTAGCTGAACGGATCCGGCATGAAGAAGGTGATGTCCTGGCCGTGGTGTTCGACGATGGTGTCCTCGGTGGAGGCCATGGCGGCGACTGAGGCACCGGGACGCAGGGCAGGGATGCCGAGGTCAGTGGAGGAGAACATCTGGTCGGCGACCTTCTCGGAGACCTTCTTGCCTTCCTCCTTGGCTACGGGGCAGGCGTTGATCAGCGGGCACCAGCCGCACAGGGCCGAGACCTTGGTCGGGAACTCGTGGGTCTCCATGTACCGGTTGTGCCGCTTCCAGGACAGCTCGTAGGTCTTCAGCGTCTTGGACATGGCGGCCGGGCTCAGGTCCACGTCCCGGGCCTTGCCGAACTTCGTGTAGAGCACCGTGGCGGCTACCGGCGTTTCCCCGGTCTTCTCTTTCAGGGCTGCCGCGTAGATGCGCAGCTGGTCCCCGTGGTCGTCACCGAACCGGGTGTTGCCTACCTTCCCGGTTTTGTAGTCCTCCGGAATGAGGCCCTCTTTGCCGCGTTTGTTGACCCCGTACCGGACCCGGTCGATGAAGCCGTTGGTCGGCACGCCGTTGATGGTCAGCCCGTCGATCTGCATTTCGCGGGAGTGGACCTCGATGGTCTTCGGGTCCTCGATGACGAAGATGCCTTCGTAAGCGATTTTGACCTCTTCGATCCAGCGCCGGCGGTTGAGCCGGACCATCGCCCGCACACTGTCCGGTTCGCTCTCGATGTCCGGCCACATGATGTCCGCGTCCCTGACGGTCAGCGCCTCGGCCAGGGCCAGGCTGCGCTCGTGGCGTTCGTAGACGTCCTCGTCGTACATGTCCTCCATGACGGAGTGGGCGCTGGTCCCCAGCGGTGCGGGAGCGAACGGGTCCTCGTCCTCGCTGCGCAACAGCCGCTCCCCCACCCAGCGCGCGGCGCATGACTGCATCGACTTGGAGGTGGACGGGGAAAGCGCCTTGCGCCGGATCTTGTTGATCACGGCGTCGTCGGTAACGACGAGCTTCTTACCGTCCCAGGCGAGCTTGTCGTGGAGCAGCGGGGTGGTCTGGTTCATGGAATTTCTATGCGTTACACCCGCCCACGGGTGTCGCTATTCGACATGAAACCGGGTGTTGCAGAAGAAATTCCGACCCTGCCGGCCACTCCCACCGAACGACCACAAAACGACCACCTGGTCGAGTGGGAAAATCCGCGGAATACCGGGGAATATAGGGCCCCTACTACTACTACTCTACTTAAACGACCAGAAATAGAGATATATATAAGGGGCCCCCTGTTCTCTCTTCCTAGAGGGCCCCCTCCTCTTAGTTAATACACTTCCCCTTCCATATAGGTGTCCCCTCCCAGGTCGTTTTGGTCGAGTGAGGGTCCCGGGCGATGCAAAATCCGCACCAGCGTTGGGATGCAGGGCCGTTTCGCCACCCTACCGGCGGTCGGTTCCCGAACGTTTGAACGACCGGATACGGTCGAGCGATTGAATTGGTGAGAGACGTCCGCTTTAACTCATGTGATAACCTGAGGAACGATATTCCGGCCTCCAGAGACGATGGTTATCACATGGCTCCCAAACGGGGGCCTTTTTGCTTGTTGGGCCATCTCTGCACAGGTTCCACAATTCTTCACCTCGAGGTCCTGAAGGACATTGATTTACTTCCCGGATGCCGCACCGCCAGACTTATCGGCCCTTGGGCAAAGCAAAAGCCCCGCCATTCGACGGGGCTTTTGTCCTGCTTGGGAAGGTGTCAGTCCTCGTTGCTTGCCTCGGGCAGGTCTTCGATGGACAGGCCGCCGTCGATCAGTCGCGAGACAGCGATGGGGATGCCGGTGATCTTGCCCTTCCGCCAGGGCGCCAGCAGCGTTCCGCGGCCGTTCTTGATCCGGGTGATGTAGGGCGGGTTCAGGTTCTCATCCCACACGCTGGACCAGGCTGCCGTCGGCCCCTGCCCGAACTGGATCAGGGAGGGGTATGCCTTCTGCGCGGCGCTGAAGGCCGTCTCCGAGGAGAACAGCACGACCTTCTGCGGCTCCCGGTTGTTGTCCATCACGGTAACGACGGTGCCGATGTTCGTTCCTGCCGGCCGCAGGCTGCCATCGCCGCCGCCGACCACCCAGCCGAGCCGGCTGTTGACCATGGCTTCGTTCTGCTCAGTGCCTTCGATCGGGGGCCGTGCCGGGTCGTCCCCTGAGATCACGTGGGCGTGGCCGGAGGCGAGCAGGGCTGCCAGTGCCTTGACCAGGGAGATGCCGGGGGCGGCCTGCTGGTTTTCGGCGTGGGCGTTGGTGACCAGCTGGATCACGGACATGGACATCTCGGCGTTGACGCGGAACTGCTTGGCAAAGTCGGCACCCATGTCCAGTTCACGGGCCAGGTTCTCCAGCAGGTAGAACGTCAGCATGACGTCCGCTGCGAGGGTCGAGGTGCGTTCCAGGGACCCGGAGGCCGCACCCATCTTCTTCATCAGGCCGCTGATCTGTTCCTTCAGGCGGGCGCGGGCAGCCTCCATGGAGGTCACGTACGCGGCCCAGCCGCCCGGGTGGGTCGCTGCAGCGTAGCGGATGTACTTGATGACCTGGGCCGTGAAGCGGGCCGGCGTGCCCTTGTCCCGGGCAATGTCGTTCAGGGCGTCCGTGGGCGCCTTCTCCGGGTTCAGCTTGCCCTTGCCGACGTAGAGCGGGATGAGCCGTTCCTTCGCCGAGGGGGTGCTGAGTTCGTTCTCGGCGGTCATGATCAGCTGGGTCATCGGCTTGTTGGACTTCTTCACCGTCATGTCAGCGTTCATGCGCAGCTTCGTGGCGTTGTTGAAGATGGCGCGGGTGATGTCGGCCAGTTTGGCGTCTTCCTGCTCCGCCTGGCGGCGGACCGCGGAGGGTGCCAGGTCATCGATCACCCAGATGGGGGTGCGCGCGACGGCGTTCTCCATGGCCGCGGCCGTGTCCTTGGCCGAACCCGGCAGCTCTTCGTGCCAGTCACCGCGGTGCCGGGCCCAGAAGTGCATCATGCACTCGGCAGTCCAGGACTTGCCCTTGCCCTTGGGTCCCCACACGTAGATGGTCGCCTTGGGGCGGATCGGGATGACCGGGCGCAGCGCGCCGGCCAGGACCACCGTGGCGGTGGACAGGTCAGTCCAGGCCTTGGAGTGGATGTAGGTGTCCATGATGGCCCGGAAGTTCTTCCTGGCTTCAGCACGGAAGTCATCGTCATCGAAGTCGCCGCTGATGTTCTCTCCGACGCCGTATTTCTGGATGACGTCGATCTCCCGGGAGCTGATCCCGGGCAGGACGGAGGTGTTGGCTTCGACGTCCCCGACAATCTGGTCGCCGATGAGGAATACCGGGTCGCCGTCCTGGACGGGGACCCAGCCCATCTGCATCCAGCGGGTCTTGAACGCCACATCCTCGGGCCGGTTGGCCTTGATCGCCGACAGCCAGGATTCGCCCTTGGCTCCGCGCGGGGGCCATTCCGGGTGCAGCAGCAGTTCGCGGGGCACGGAGGCTTTCTTCCGGTCCCATTCCTCGGGCCGGTAGCCCAGGATGGATTCGGGGCCGGTGACGGTGGCGGTGAAGTCGCGGCCGTTCAGGTGCCAGGACACTTCGATTTCGACCTGGGCGTCGTCGATGTCCTCGTACTTGACGTTCGGGTTGAAGATGCCGGTCTTCAGTTCCTGGTCGGTGGGCTGGCGGCGGGCTTCCAGGGCCACGACGCGGCCGCCGATTTCGACGCGCTTCTCCCACCGGTATTCACCGATGGTGCCGCCGGCGCCGGTGTTCAGCGCCACGCACTCCTCGACGAACTGCCCTGTCTTGCCGACACGCCAGTTGCCGGCCTTGTCTTCGGCGTTTTTGGCCGGAGCATCAGGCATGACGTCGTCGAGCTGGTTGATCAGGGCGGCCCAGTTGCCCCGCTTGGCCAGGAAGTCATCCACACCGTCCTTGGTGGTGGACCCGTCATCACCGGTGGTGACCTGAGGGTTCAGGTACAGGACCTCGGCCATCTTGGACTTCTCGAACAGCTGTGTCGAGAGCTTGTTCGCGGCGGCGTGCACTGCGGGGTTGATCGCAATGTCGGCGTCGAACGCGATCCAGCCGATGCGGTCCTTCAGGGTGATTTCGCGCCAGTCCACCGCGTTGCCGGAGGCGTTGTAGACGCCGCCGATGGAAACGATCAGGACGCGCTCATCGTGGGGGATGCGTTCGAGGAGCTCGCGCAGCTTCGCGACCGGGTTCTCGACCCCTTCAGAGCGGAGCTCCGAGTAGGTGATGCCGTTGTGGACCAGGTAGGCGGACAGGGCAGAGTCGCCCTTGAGCATCCCTTCGGCGAACATGACAACCGGGGTGGTGTCGATCCAGTCGGTCGGGATGGCCGGGTGCAGGTCCAGCGGGGTGCCGACGTTGGAAACGAACTCGTATTTCAGCGGCTTTCCGGCCTCGTTGTTCTCCGGGAACTCGGGGCGGACCTGGTAGGTGTGGGGAACGGGGCGCTCACCCTCGCGCTTGGCCTTCATGATGCCGGCCAGGGAGTACCACGGCATGACCATGCCGTCTTTGCCGGGCGCCGAGAGGGTCCGCTTGAACCGCTTGCCCTGGCCGGAGTTGCCGACCACCTGCATCTTGCGGGCCATCTCGGTGTAGTTGGTCTTGTCGATGCGGGTGTAGCCGCGGGCGGCCGCGACCAGCGGCGCGACGCCGGAGTCCATCAGCTTGAAGGCACCGGAGCCGGTGATGCTGGAGGCGTAGTCCGACGCCTCCCACGGTGGCAGGCCGGTGAAGTTGGGATCCAGCACGTTGAGGCTGGTGAGGTCATTGGTGTCGGCTGCGGCCGGACCGGAGGGCTGCGTCGCGCCCCCGTCTGCCTGCACGCCGGTGTCCTGATCGGTTTGGTTTGAGATCTCTTCCATGGTGAACCCCTATGCGGTTCACCGGAGCACGGGTGTCACTTTTGCTGCCGGCAGCTGGAAAAGGGCGGCAGCCGGGTATGGCTGCCGCCCTTCTGGGTTCCGGCTTAGACGTCGTCCTCGGTGATCGCGAACTCATCCTGGGCGACCAGGACCGCGTACTCCTTGATCTTGCGGACGTACGCGCGGGCCGTGGAGCGGCTGACGTCCAGGGCCTCGGCGATCTCATCGACGGTGGCGATCCTCGGCTCGTGGTCCTCGCTGTAGAGGCCGGAGAGCCACAACTCAGCGGCCTTCCCCAGCCGCTCGTTGTAGGCGCTCGTGCGTTCCACGATCAGCTGGATGAACCGAGGGCCTTCGACCGGGTGCAGGACGAAGTCCGTGTCGATCGGCTCGGAGTAGTCATGGTCGGCGATGTCATCCTGTGCCCGGCTGACGCGGAGGTCCTCCACGGACGCGATGACACCCTGCTTGACCGGGTTGGAGCGCTTCTCCCACATCTTGGCGTTGTGGGTGTCCACGATCTCCTGGTCGGAGGGTTCGCGGCCCATTTCCTTGCGGATCTCGTCCCGGGTTGCGTCGAGGACGCGCTTGCGCCGCAGCGCGGAGGTCATCTCCGCCATGGGCGCGCCTTCCTTGTCGATGTAATCCCGGACGGCGGCGCGGGCCTGGACGCGGAGCATCCCTTCCCAGTTCTCGATGCGCTCGAGCAGCTCGTCGTTCTCGAGTTCCTCGGTGAGCATCTTCAGGGCCGTCATGGAGACGATGGAGGCGAAGTCCTCCACGTGCTGGTCCGGTGCGTGGCCGAAGCGGCGGCACAGGCCCCAGGCGATCTGCTTGAACAAGCCCATGCGGGCGCGCATGAAATCGTGGACGAGGTTGTCGCGGACACGGCCGGTTGCGCCGGCGATGGAACGGATGGCGTCGTGGGTGTTCTCAGACATGGCCACCCCTGTTTGGGGCAGCGTCGGGGACTCCAGCACTGACACTGACATGGGGGCTCCTTCTCGCGTACGGAAACCCCCCTCCTCCCAGTGCGGAACGGGGCTCAAATGCATCCAGCCAGGCGGCAAATCTGCGGCCGCCGGCACGCGGATCAAGAAGCCATCCAATGGTCACTTGCCGACGCTCAATCTTAGCGTCTGCGACTGACAAAATCTTGTCGATAATGGTGTCTGCCCGTGTCCTTCCCCAACCCGGCTGAGCGATCAGCAATTGGCGCAGCGACAACTTCAACAGGGCACGCGCTTCAGGCCGCGCAGCCTCCGTCAAAACGTCTACCGGAGAGACCATCCGGTCGTGGATCAGCATCAGCCATTCGGCCCGGAAACGTGCGGCGGTCCGGCGTGCGAGGTTCGCGGTTTCCAGGGTCGGCGTGGGCGGTGTCATGCCGCCTGGCTCCCCTCGTAAATCGCCTGGCTGTTGAAGCTGTCCGGGACGAGCAGGGTGCTGCGGGCGGACGCCGACGGGCTCACTGACAGGGCGGCCCGGGCGCGCGGCAGGGAAAGCCGGTCCTTGGGGTACACCTCCCGGTAGGCGGCGACAATGTCGGCGATCTCTGCCCGGGGGTGGCGGCGGGCGATCTCGCGGACCTTGGGTCCGATGTGGGGGTCGCCGATTTTCCGCCGGATCTGTGCTTCGGCGTCCCGGCGCATGTGCTTGGTCATGTACTTGAGGGGGTCTACCCGCAGGAAGCATTCCGGGCCGAGGCACAACTCAATGAGGCGGAAGATGGCCGACGGCTTGTCCTTGACCCTCTCCGCTGTCTCGTCCTCGTCCTGAAGTTCCCCGTACATCATGGTGTCGACGATCTGTTCGAGACCGAGTTCGTCCAGCATCGGCTCCACGACGCCGGTGCTGTTGCCGATTTCGTAGCTGACGGAGGCGTGCGCCTGGTAGACGGCGGTCCGCAGTTTTGGTTCCAGGCCCTGTACGACCTCCCAGTGGGCGGCTTTGCCGTCGACGACGAGCTTGTTGAGCTGCGCGCCGATCCGGGAAGTAGTCCCGGCGCCGACGAATACCGGCTCAGCCAGGGACGGCATGCTGTCCACGGCGGTGACCGGGGCCAGCCCGGGGCGGCGGACCAGCTTGGACTGCCCGGCGGTGGCGTGGCCCATGCCGCGGGTGCTGTAGCTGACCGGGACGGATTCATCGGCGACGAGGACGACCATCGGGGTGTCCCAGTTGTTGCGAACAGGCATGAGCATGCGCTCCCCGGTGCCGTGTGCCTTGTCCTTGCGTCCGACGTCGATGAGTGGGTGATCCCAGCTCCAGGCCGGGAGCGTGACGACCCCGGCCCGTTCGGGCAGGTCGCCGGCGGTCAGGAGTGCCTGGGCAGCGTGGCCGTGCATGATCCGCTCCAGGCGGGCGCAGAGCACCTGAAGGCTCGGGTGTTTGCGGTTGGAGTCATCGGCTGCACGCGCAGCATCGGCCATCAGGGCGGCGGCCGTTTCGGAAGCGAGGTTCAGGCTCATGCTGCCTTCTTTCCGAGCATACGGGCGAACATGCCCTGCTTCCTGGCCGGCTCGGGCTTGTACTCCGCTGCCTGGCGGAATACTTCGTTGCCGGTAATGCGCAGCAAGGCCTTGGACATGGTGGCTTTGAGCTGGGCGTTGTCGGTGTTGATTCGGCCGGCGTTCATGTCGTGCTTGACGTTTTCGTCCATTTCCACGGCGCCCATGAAGGTGCCGAGGTTGCGGAAGTAGCCGGGGGCCTTGTTGGCCATCTCCATCTGGGCCGTCAGGACCTGGTTGATGATGACCATGAGCCGGTCGGTCGGGACGCCTTCGTTGATGAACTTCCGCAGCCGGTTGTTCAGGTTGTTGACCCCGACGGTGGACATGTCGGCAACACCGATGCCCCAGGCGTCGTGGACGAGTGCCGGCAGCAGCAGCGTGTTGACGACCCCGGTCCGGTCCGAGGACTCGACGATCTGGGTATCCATGATCACCAGGTCGGCGTTGCGGCGGGCGAAGTGGATGACGTCCCGGTAGAGCGAATCGGTGACGACCGAAGGGTCGTTGATGTCATCCGGCGGGGCGCCGATGAACGCGAACTTAATCTCGCCCAGGACCTCTTCGCGGTTGGCGTTGATGGTTGCCGGGGTGAGGATGGCGTCCTTGATGCTGCCTATTGCCGCGTCGTACATGGTGGGCAGGTTGGTGCGGTTCAGGCGCAAATAGGTGCGCAGGTCGCCCTGTCCGGAGTTGCCGTCGATGAGCACGACCCGCAGCCCCGCTTCTGCCGCGACGCAGGCCAGCTGCAGGGAGGTGGTCGACTTGCCCACGCCTCCCTTGCCGGAGAAGTTGATGACGAACGCGCCCAGACCGGCCGCGGTCCGGCCCGTGCCGATGAGCTTGGACGCCTCGAAGTCATCGAAGATTCCGGCGGAGTCATGGGCCGCCGGGGCTGCCGGCGACCGCACGCCATGCCAGGCCGGGGTGCCGGCGGGAGCAGGCACGTAGGACTGCATGGGCTGGGGAGCCTCAGGGCTGAAGTAGTTCTCTGCCGGGAGGGGAGGTGCGACCTGGACGGGGACAACCGGCAGCTCAGGGGTGTCCCAGTCGCCGAATTCCTCGGCCGGGGGCGCCATCACCGGAGCCGCGACCGGCGCCTGGTACTGCGGGGTGTCCCAGTCATCCACCGGCTGCGGGGCGACCACCTGAACCGGTGCTGCCATGAGGACCGGTGCCGGGGCGGCCGCGGCCGGCCCTGTCCACTCCTGTTCCTGCTGCGCGACGCGGGCCGCACGGCGGGAAGCGGGAGGCGCCTGGACGGGGGTGTCCCACTCGTCCTGGACAGGGGCAGGCTGCGCAGGAGCCGGTGCCGCCACCGGTGCTTCGGCGGGTTCATACGTCTGAACGGCGGATGCGGTGTCCCACTCCTCAGCCACGGGGGCTGCCGGAGCAGCGGCCTGGGCGGGGGCTTCCACTTCTGCCGGGGCATCCCAGTCGTCAAAGACCTGGGTGGGTGCCGGCTGAGCTGCCGGCGCGGGTTCAGCGAACGGGTCCTCCTCCGCGGCGGCCGGGGCTGCGGCGGGACCCGAGAAGGCAGCAGGGATAGCAGGTGTTGCCACGGCCGGCGCGGGTGCGGCCGGCTGCCCTGGCTCCTCCTCGAAGAAGTCAATATCGGGCAGGTCAATGCCCACCGGCTCAGCTGCTGCGGGCGGGAAGGCCTGCAGTCCGGCCGGGCCCTCCAGCGGGTCGATCCCCACGGAAGCCAGGATGGTGTTGATGGTGGTCGGCAGGAGGATCTCGGCAACCGAATCGGCGATCACAACGGGGTTCTCCGTGTTGCGCACGACGGCGACCTTGACCGGAGTCTTGGTCTGGAGGTGTCCCACCCATGCCCGGAGACCGGGAGCCGGAACGTCTGCAACCACGATCGGGAAAGCCCCTGCGGTTTTTGACTCGGCGATGATGGAGGTGGCGGCAGCCCGGAAGTCGGGTCCTGTCACCACTTGCAAGCCGCACTGCGTCAATGTCTCGGCGAGGGCCGGCAGCTCAATCAGCCCGATGCGGCCACGGGTGATTGATGCGCTGTCTGATGTGTTCACAAACAGCTCTATGCGTTAACTTTGCCGACGGGCCGCACACGTTGGACGAAGCTTCATTTTTCCCAGTACATTTGACTATCGTGCGCAAAATGTCCGAGCCAGGGAATATAACTATGAGCCAACTAGACAGCGGGTGGGTCGCCCGGTGGGTCGTTGCTCTTTGTGAACCCCTACTTGAGACTGAAGCCCGCATTCAGATTGAAGCTCAGATGGTCGAGCTCGTCTCCCGTAAGCCGCACTGGTTTGCCGCCTGGTTCTCCGGCTTCCTCTCCGACGTCGTGCGTTCCCTTGATCCCCAGGATCCATGGCGGAACCTATCCATCGTCGAAGGCCAGACCGTCCATCCTGACCGGAGCCCCTTCGGCACCTGGGTTGATGCCAGCGACGTTGTTCACGTCTCCATCGAGGACATCCGCGCCGACCTCGGCCTGGCAGCCCTCGAAAAGCCACTCAACGAGAACGCCGCCCAGCTGATCTCCGTCGCCGCCCAGGGTTGGGATGCCACCCTGACCTGGTGTGAAGCGAATCTGGTCACGGCGGCGACCCTCCCTCCAGAGCAGGGAGCCGAATTCTTCAAGACCGCGTCCGCCGCCTTGCGCTGGGCGATCCACCGCCGTCGCCTGTTCTCCGGTATCGAAGATCCGTTCGTGCAGGTTTCCGGGGTCTCCTGGATCACCCGGGCAGACAAGATGACCAGCGGCGAGCCCTGGGACGAGGCACGCGCCGCACGGCACCTGGAAGCAAACAAGGTCCAGCCGGGCACCTACAAGCAGTTCAACCCGTCAGCGGAGTAAGACCCCGGCGACGCCGTACACATGGGGTGCATGCACTCCACTCCCGAAGCTGTCGTCTTCGCCTTCAGCGGCACCCTCAATGACACGTCCTCGATCAACTATCTGGTCGCCGGACACCACCCTGCCTGCGATGCACCTGGAGCCGACCGCTTCCAAACGGAAGCCGTCCTGTGTCCGCCGGTGAAACAGGTGGTCCAACTGCTGAAGCTCGAACGCAGGATGGGCCGGAAGGTGATTGTCGTCGCCGAAGCCCGGGACCACTACCGGCCCCACATTGAGTCCTGGCTGGACCTGCACGGCATCACCGTAGACAGGATTCTGCTCCGGCCGGTCAGCGACCACAGGCCGGACGCTCTGACCAAGGCCACCCTGATGGAAGAGCTGAAGACGGACTACTCGGTCATCCATGCCTACGAGGCACGCGCCGACGTCGCCCGTGCCTATGAGCGTCTCGGAGTGCCGGTGACCAGGACAGGTATCCCGGCAGTCTCAGCCCGGCGTAAAGCTGTCGCCTAGCATTGCGGAGAGCACCAGCTTCCACTCCGCACACATAGTCCGGGACCCGCCACGCCTAGACCAAGGAATCCGATGACCGACTCCCCCAGCCTCGTGCAGCCGATCGTGCTGCTCGTGGACAAGAACGACCCTGCCGGTCATTCCGACAGCATCCTTGCGGTGGCGATCGCCAGTGTTTGCGCCTATACGAACGGGCTGGAGCATGGCGCCGATGATGGCAGCTGGAAGACCTGGCTGTCCGGCCGGTTCACCAAGTCCGTCCGGCGTGCGGACGCGAAGACCTTCGCCAAGATCGCCGGCGATCCTGAGCTTCCGGCCGACGGTGCAGCGTGGATCGGAGCCGCAAGGGCCATGGCCTACGCGCCGACCACCTACGAGGACATGCCCAAGAAGCTGTCCCGACTGCAGGTGTCCGGGACGGACCTCCCCGCTTATGACCCCACGCCGCAGTCCCGCCAACGGCCTGGCGACCCGGTCATCGTCCTCAACAACGCCCTCGGCATGTCCACCGGCAAGGCCGCGGCGCAGGCCGCCCACGCACTCTTTGCCTGGCACCTGAACCGCGGCAACCCGGATCCTGACATCGCCTCATTGCACCTTCTGTCCGCGGGTTTGATCAATGCCTCTGAAAGCGAGTTCGAGCAGCTGAAGGCACTGGCCGCAGGTCCGGTGATCGTCGATTCCGGACTGACCGAGATCGAGCCCAACACCGCGACGGCGTTCGTCATCGAGAGGCCCTGACGTGGGTCTCAAAGACCGGGCCCTGGAGGGGCACCGCTTCCGCCGCCAGGTGATTGCCCAGATGGGCAAGCCCGGTGGGCCGGCCGTTGAGCGCCTGTACGGCAAGGGCACGCTCGTCCAGCACTACGCCCTGGACCGGCTCTCCCCGAAGGCCCTGTGCGGAGGCTCTGTCATGCTCGTCTCTGAGCAGCCATTCACGACCTCGGCGCGGCTCCAGTGCCCGCTGTGCGTCTCAGTCGTGGCCCGGGTCATGGTCCGCATCGCCGCCGAGCAAGCGGCAACAAGGAAGTAAACCGGCCCCTCCCGTTGCGACATGAGGGGCCTGCCGCTTCCTCTGATGACGCAGCTGTGGCCATCCGTACACATGCTGGGCATGACGACACTTTTTGGCACCGTTCCCCTCAAGGACATGGATCCTTCCGCCCTGACCCTGGCCATCTTCGGAGAGATCGGGCGAATCCCCACCATCGACGGGGTCAAGGTGTCCACGGCACTGTCCGCAGCCTCATTCCTTCACCTGCACCAGACCCGGGCGAACCGGAAGGGCCTCCCCCGCACGTCCTACATCGAACACCCGTTGAGGAATGCCCTTCGCGTGCTCCGGTGGGGTGTTGAATCGGAGGCCGTGCTGGTAGGCGTGATCCTTCATGACACCGTCGAAGATTGCCTCGACCGCATCCTGGCGGCCTTCGTGCCGGGCGACTGGAGCGGGCTCAACACCACAGCCCAGCGCGAGCTGGCATACCGCTGGATCACCACGGAGTTCAGTCAGGAAGCCTCAGGCATCGTCCGGGCGCTGACTAATCCGGTCGCGTCCGGCGAAAAACTCAGCAAGGCGGAAAAGCGCGAAAAGTACGCCAGCGATGTTGCCGGGAAGATCCTGGGCAACGCCGGAGCGTTCATCGGCAAGTTCACCGACTTCATGGATAACGCCGGCGGCCTGCACCACAACGCCGTCCCGGGGCACGAAGGAATGGTCAGTCACTTGGCCGCAAAATATGGGCCTGTGGTCCCGATCTTCCAGGCCGAGCTCATCGCGAACAATGGACCGATCCGGGCATTGGTCTCCGACGCCGGCTACGCCGAGATCGAGTACAAGCTCTCCGTCCTCGGAGATCGTCTTGCGGCACTGCAGGCCTCTCCTGGAGGCCCGGCGTGAGCGCAGCGAACGCGCCGGAGCCGCTCGGTTCCGGGGCGTTCGTCACCGGGGATGGAGAGTCCGTCGTCACCGAACTGACAGCCATGGACAGGCTCGTCATCGCGCGGCTCCAGGACATAGAGGACCATCCCGACCTGATCCTGGACCAGGCAGCCTGACAGGCTAAGCGGCGACCGGAACCCTCTTGATCTGAGCCTTCATCTCCAGGCACCAGGTGGAGGCATCTCCGCTGGGGACAGTGGCTTCAAGGGGCAGCTTCGTGGGGGCAGCCGGTACTGCCGGGTCGGCGCCGGCGTTGCTGCACTCGGGGCACATCGTCTCGATCCAGACAGTCCAGCCTGAATTTTGGGCAAGGCGGATTGCGACGCTCTGGGAGTGCTCGTATTCGACAACTGCGTCGTTCGGGCAAGGCGCCCCGTGGTGTCCGTCACACTCGATCGTGGTTACAGATATGGCAAGGATTGGCACGTTTCTGGCTTTCCAAAAGGGGTGGCGCGGGCATAGCGCCAAAGGTCAGGGAGAGTGTTGTGGTGAAGCTAGCTTCGCAGCGCGGCTAAGGCGTCGCTGAGGGGCATCTTCAGCGCCGGACCGTGGCCGGGGAGGATGAGGGAAGCTTCCACGTTATCGAGGGCGTGCGTTGCAGCGAGGGCCTCGTCGGCGTCGGTATGGTACATCGCATCGAGCATCTGCGGTCCGGTGTGCCGGCTCAGCGAATGACCCGTGATGAGGGCGTCGCCTGTGACGATCGCGCCTGCCTTGGGGAGAAGGATGACAGCGTGGCCCGGGGTGTGGCCGGGGACGCTGATCGGCTGTGGCTGTCCGGGCAATTCCCGGAGGCGCTCCGGAGTCCAGGCCTCGGCGGCTGCCACCGGCTTCGGGGACAGGGCGCCGGCTGAGATGGCGTGCTTCAGCCAGGAGAACACTCCCGGGCGCCAGGCATTGAGGATGCACGTGGCGAGGGTGACCTGGTGCTTCTCTTTGCCCTGGACGTGGGCAAGCTCTGCCGGGCTCGTCAGCACGGGTGTCCCGTACGCCTCGGAGAAGTGTGCGGCCGAGCCCAGGTGGTCGACGTGCCCATGGGTAATGAGGACCGCCTTGGCATCACCGGGCTTGAAGCCGACATGCCAGATGGACCGCAGGACAAGGGATGCGTCTTCGGGATACCCGCCGTCGATGAGGATGAATCCGCTGTCATCACTGACGATGATCCAGTTGGATGCAGGGCCTTCGACGAAGAAAACACCGGGTGACGGTTCGCTGACCCGGGAGGAAAAGTCGAACGGCTTTTCGGGACGCGCTGAAATGGGTGACAAAAGGCTGTACTCCTGAAGTTGATCAGATGGTGCTTCGTACAGCCTGCCGGGCGTCCGCCAGTGGGGCTTAGGTCACCCACAATAGCCTCAAGAACGGATCAAGGCAAACTGGGAGCCAGCCGGAAGGTAAAGGGTGATTCTTCTCACGTGACACCGTGTAATGTGCGAAGTGACACATGTGACAAAGTCTGTCGAGTGGTGAAAAACTGTCCCAGTCCCTGACTGGGACACGCCCTGTGGGGGGTTGTTGGGGGGTATCAAGGGTTGGGGACGGAAGGGCTGTCCCCACAGAGTTTTATGGGGCTCAGACATGAACGCAGGCACGGAGACGCGCAGCCACACGGAGAACCGATGGGTGCTGGTTGACTTCCTCAACAGCGACCAGCCGGGGCTTCTCAGTATCGGTGATGTCAACTACTCGGGCGCCAGTGTGCGGAAGAACCTTGATGTGGTCGGTCGCGAGCTGCTGGTGGACAGGATCCGCCTCGTCGCGGAAACGGGCCAGGGGACCGATGAGGTCGTCGGCCTCCGCGGGACTGATTACCGTGTCCAGGCAATGCCTTTGCGCGGACCCGCCACAAAAACTGTCCTTGCAGTCATTGCGATCTACAAGAGGGTCGGCGACAAGCTGCCGGAGCGACCCCCGATCGGTGTCCTCGAATGGAAGATCTCCTTCGACGGCCACATCGAAACATCCTGGAATGACGACCTTTTCCGGATCTATGAGATCGAACGGACCGGGGACAGCCCGACCGGGGACATGAACCAATGGGTCAGCGAACTGATCTCACCGGAGGACAGGACCCGGATGAAGGTGACCATTGACGCGGCCATCAAATCCGGAAACGCACAGCGGTACCTGGTCCCGTACAAGGTCATCACCCGGTCCAACACGGACAACCCCGGAATCAAGCACCTGGAAGTTTCCGGCCGTGTGCTTCCCGACGAGACGTTCCAAGGCAAGTGGCTCCGTGCCATCACCCGCGAAGTCCAGGAGGTCACACCGTCCCCAATCACGCCGGGGTTCGGGGACTTCCAGTCCAGCAGCCTCCTGCGCGCTGTCTTCGACCTCGCCTCCGACCAGGTCCTGATGGCCGTTGACACCAGCTGCTGGCAAACGTTCATGACATCCAACACCTGGCAAAGGTTCGGAATCCAGTCACCACGGTTCGGTTACCTGCCGCACGTCGTCCACCCAGACGACTACCGGGCTTTCCGGGACATCGTCGAGGAGTCCAGGCCGGCCACCGCTGCGATCGTCCGCCTGCTCCACACCGACGGCAGCTACAACCCCTACAACGTGGCCGCCAGCAGCGCCCCCGACGACCACGGCGCCACGGGTCGCTACTCCGTTGTCCGGATGTCCCCCGCACGTGCGTAACCGCCACCGCTGCTGAGCACGACTGGCAGCGGTTGGATCCGCAATAGAAGAGCCGACACGGTGAGTCCGTGTCGGCTCTTCTGCGTGGCCCGAAGCGGCGCTTCCTGCCCGTAAGTAATCGTAGACAGTCCGGCAGCCCGCCCGCTTACGGGCAGGCTTCTGCTCCTGTCCGCACACATGGCGGTCATCGCCATGATTGTCGCGGCCGCCGGCTGCCCCACGAGCATTACCAGGAGCACTGCATTTTGAGACGCAAACACAACGAGCTGGCCAGTGTCGAGCAGCTGCTCGGATCCGCTATGAAGGACGACCCCACACCACAGCAGTCCCTCCCGTCCCGCCTCGCCGGGTTCGTCAGCGCCGTTCTTCTGGTCTCCCTGACCGGGCTTCTGGCCGCGCCCGTCGGCGCCGCCGCCTCCCTCGGGGTCAGCACGGCCATCGGCTATTGGGAGTCCCTTCCTTCGGAAATCCCCCTCGACGTCGCCCTGCCGCAGCACACAGTCCTGCTCGATCGGAACGGCAAGGAATTTGCGAGATTCTTCAGTGAAAACCGGGTCGACGTAAGGCTTGCCCAGATCTCCCCGACGTTCACCGAGGCACTGCTGGCCACCGAGGATGCCCGCTTCTACGAAAACGGACCCATCGACTTCATCGGAACAATGCGCGCCACCATCGTCAACAACGTCCGCTCAAACCAGCCCCAGGGCGCCTCAGGAATCACCCAGCAACTGGTGAAGAATCTCCTGGTCGCACAGTCCGGGGAAACGTCACTCCCGTCACGGGATTTGGGCACCAAACTGCAGGAGCTCAAGTACGCCGCGGGTCTGGAGGAGAAACTCAGCAAAGACCAGATCCTGGAGATGTACTCCAACACGGTCTATTTCGGCAACGGCGCTTACGGTATCGAGGCTGCCGCGAAGGTCTACTTCAACACGACGGCCAAGAACCTCACCAGGGCCCAGGGAGCTACCCTCGCGGGCATCCTCAAGGGTCCGGGCATCTACGACCCCTTCACCAACGCTGAAGGTGCCATCGGCCGTCGCAATACTGCCCTTGGCAGGCTGGAGACGACGGGAAAGATTACCGCAGAAGAGAGCGCTGCCGCAGCAGCAGAGCCACTTGGCATCATCAGGGGAACCCTGCCCAATGGGTGCGCAAGCTCCACCTACCCGTTCTACTGTTCACTGGTCCGTGATGAGATCCTGACCGATCCGGCCTTCGGTGCCACCGCCGAGGCCCGCGCCGAGAAACTCTCCCGCGGCGGCATGATTCTCACCACGGCACTGGATCCGGCCGCCATGACCGCTGCCCAGGGCGCCGTGACGACTGCGCTCGGCAATGACAACAGGGCAGCACTCGGCACCGCCGTCATCAAACCCGGTACCGGCCAGATCGCGGCGATCGCACAGAACCGCGACTGGGGGTCCGACCCCGGACAGACCCAGCTTGTGTACGCCAAGAGTGCCTATCCGGTCGGCTCGTCAATGAAGCCAATAGTCCTGGCCACGGCCCTGGAGCAGGGTATACCCGCGACAACGAAGTACAACGCCAACAGCCCGTATGTCTCATCGCTGGACAACCCGGTGGGCGGGTTCATCAACTACAACAACATCTCGTGGGGCACTGTCGATGCCCGCCGGGCTATCCAGTTGTCCCTGAACATCTATTTCATCCGCCTGATCGAACGCACCGGCGTTCTTCCGGTAGCCGACATGGCCGCCAAACTTGGCATCACCTCCCTGCCCAGGACCGGCGAAAGGGCCATCCAAGGCCAGGAAGCTGCTCTGGCCCTAGGCGCCTATGACGTCTCCCCCATCGAGATGGCCAATGCCTACGCAGTCTTCGCCGGCGGCGGCGTCGCCTGCAGGCCGGTAGCCGTGACCTCCGGCGTCCGCGCTGACACCGGCACCAAGATCGCAGCTCCGGACCCCGATTGCCACCAGGCCATTGCACCCGCCGTGGCCAACACCGTCGCCGATGCCCTCAAGATGCCTTTTGTCGGCCCCGACGGGACTCTGGCCCAGATGGGCGGCCTGCCGGGCCGCGAAGCAGGCGCCAAGACCGGAACCACCAACGACTTCGCCGCGAACTGGATCGTCGGAATCGTTCCCCAGTACGCCACGGCCGTCTGGCTTGGCGATCCCCGCGGCGGGCAGGCGTTCCCGCTGAACAAGGTCCACGCCTACGGCCGCGACTACTTCAACCTCACCGGCAGCGAGGTGGCCGCCCCCGTCTGGAAGGACATCATGACGAAGCTAACGGCAGGGCTGCCCGCGATTCCGCTTCCCAAGGCTGACGACGCTGCCACCAGTTCCAGCACCGCCCGGACTGTACCGGACGTGCGCGGACTCTCCGTCAGTGAAGCATCGACTCTCCTGCTGGAGAACGACCTTGCTCCGGACGTCGCCGAAAAGACCGGTGACCCCAACCCGCTGTTCGCCAAAGACATCGTGGTCAGCCAGACCCCGGCAGCCGGCAGCACCTTCTCCTACCGGGAAAAGGTCAGCCTCACCCTGAGCCAGGGCAGCGATACGACTATCAAACTCCCGGAACGGAAGTAGGACGCCTTGGGACCCTTTCGATTCACCCAGAAATCCGTGCCGGCCCTCCTGACCGGGACGGGCATCATCACAGCTATCGCCGCTGCCACTACGGCCGCCTTGGTAATGATCGGCATGCCGCCCGCCGTTGAGGCCGGCCCTCCAGCGCCGGCGGCTCCCCACATTGTCACCGCTGACTGGAAACTGGCCCCTGCAACCGCTGTCCTGACTGAAGCGCTGAACAACCCTCCGGCGGGCTGGGCCAAGCAAGGGGATCTGCAGCAGCTGGTCACCGCGCCCCTGCCCTACTCGTGCCCGCAGCCGGCCATGGCGCCCTCCGTGTCCCTGGCCCGCACCTACACCTCCGGCGGCACCCGCTTCCAGGTGGCCACCCTCGCGTACACCGCAGGGATCGGCGCCGAAGCGATGCAACGACAGGCAGCGAACGCCTACATCTGCGCCGGCGCAGAAACCGGGCTCACCCTCTGGTCCGTCAATGGCCCCGGCCTGGATGCCAGGCAAGCCATCACGAACCGGGGCGGTGTCCGGGCGGCAGTGCTGTCCTTCCGCCGCGGCGACGTCATCACGTACGTCACCGGAGCCCCTTCGGATCCACTGCAAACACTGGCCAAAGCCTTCGATGACGCTCTGACCGGACCACTGTCCAAGGTGTGCGTAAACCCGGGTTCGACCGCCGCTGACGCCACCCGATCCCCGTGGTCCGCCGCCGGATACAGTCAGTTCACGCAGGAAGCCAAGGTCGCGATCCCGGAAGTCCCTCTGCCCGCAACCGGCCAGGAAACCGCGACACCATCGGCGCCGGCGTCTCCCGCCCCTGCCGCAGGTCCGGCACCAACCCCTGCACCCACCACCGGCGCAGCGTTCATCCGCGTCCCCATTCCCGCCCCGGGTCTCGTGACCCGGACCGCAGAGCCCATGGACAGGCCCTCGTTCCCGGTATCCCCGGCCATGCCGGCCGCGGTCCCCGAACCGGCAGAACCCCAGGCCCCGGCGGCCAAGGCCACGACCGAGGCCACCCTGCAGGTCCCCGCCAGCGACACGGGCGGACCGGGCTGCGGCTGGGCATTCACCGGGATGAAGCCCCTTGCGTTCGACGAAACGGCGGCCACCAAGGCCAGCACCGTATTGCTCGAACAGGCGCGCACAAAACTGGAAGCGGACGCCAAAGCCTGGCAGGCCAACGTCGTCACCTATTGGACCGACTACGCCAGGTACAAGAAGGACGCGGAGGCCTACAACGCCTACACGGCCAGGGTCGATGAGGTCAACAAGGCATGGTCGGCGATCAGCGCTACCTGGGACACGTACAACCGCGCCGTCGAGGATCGCGAGCAGAAGACCGCACAGAGAGCCGAATTCATCGCCCGCCAGAATCAGGCACGCAAGGACTTCGAAACCAAGCAGGCACAATGCGCCGCCGCCCCCGCTCCGAGCCCGACAGCCACACCCTCCCCTTCGCCCTCACCGACCGGAACACCCTCTCCGAGCCCAACTACGTCCCCCTCCCCCGCTCCCACCGAAACGGCCCTTCCCGGCTGCCCGGCGGACCGCCCTGCCATCCTCGACCAGACCGCACCGGAAGTTCCTTCAGAACCCACACCACCAGCAGACCCGACGAAGAAGTAGCCCGTCGAGGGAAAACACCGGTTCTACGCATGTGTGCCGGTGAACGACTAGGAGAAAACGGACCATGAGCCTGCCCACCGCACAAGACCCCGCCGGGTCCTTTGATTACGCCAATCTGACGCAGTTCCACAACCCCGCCTATGACTCCCTCATCGGCATCCTCCTCAGCGGGGGCTGGTTCCTGGCACTGGCCGCTGGGATCGTCATCTACGTGATCCGGCGGGTGGACAAATCCCGGCTTCCAGCGACCTGGGCGAAACGGTCGTTCTGGGCCGCTGGACTGCTGCTCGTCCTTCCCATCCTCGGGTCAGGCGCCATGAATCTCACAGCCGGCACCGGAGACTCAGTCCCCAACTTCGTGGGCTTGGCCCAGGGCGCCAAGACATCGGACAAGAACGGTGAGTTCATTGCCTGGGCCAAGGACCGCTACAGGGTGGACCTCACCGACATCCAGGCCAGCGAGCTGCAGAAGCTGACCAACAAGGGCTTCCAGGTGACGTCCAATGAGACCAACCCTGCAATCTTCAACGGGGCACTGATCCACGGCACCTCAGCCGCCGGCCAGATCATCCTCGTGGACAAAGAAGACAAGGAACTCGCCATCCGCAGGTAACCGGTGAGCTGGCGCGTCACCTCCGCACACATGACGGCAATGACAAGCCCCTCCATGCTCAGCCTTACCGGCCCGGGTGACTACCGCATCTGGATCCGGCTTGAACCGGTCCCCCACCTCAGCTCGGCAGTCCAGCGCGGCCGCTGGGCCGAGTCATTCCAGGCCGTGACACTGAAGGGTGCTGACTTCAACGCCGACCACGATCGTGGGCTTTCACGCTTCGAGGCCAGGGTCTACGCCCCGCCCGGCTTCGAGGATGCGGACCGTCACCGGTGCATGCTCGCGTCCTTTGAGTTCCAGCACATGATCCTGGACTCCGCCCGCGGCGGCGTCATGGACTTCACCGGCGTACTCGTCAGCGCCCTCGCCTACCCTCAGGAAGCCTACGACCGCCTCACCGCCGGGACACCGCTGACCGAGATCGAGGAGGCCCGAGGCAACTGGCCCGGCGACGTCCGTTATCTGCCGCACCCGCACACCGATCTGCAGGCCTACCTCGGTTGGCGCGCGAAGGTCACCGTAGCCCCGCTGAAGAACCAGGACGCATCATGATGTCCGACCTGCTCTCCCATGCAACCGAGTTCGTCTTCACACCCACCGGCACGGACCGCAGCAACCCGGACACCCGCCATTTCAGGGTATACGTCCGCTGGTGCGGTGGTGACACGTGGGCCGTGATCTGGA
Organism: Pseudarthrobacter chlorophenolicus A6; assembly: GCF_000022025.1. Lineage (GTDB taxonomy): Bacteria > Actinomycetota > Actinomycetes > Actinomycetales > Micrococcaceae > Arthrobacter > Arthrobacter chlorophenolicus. The sequence goes on along the minus strand of NC_011879.1, from coordinate 315,806 downwards.
TGGGCGAATGCTGGAACGGCACCGACTGGGAATGGGAGCCATTGCCCTCCAGCTACGACGATGACTTCCTGGTCCGCTGCCGGTTCACACTGGAGGAAGCCTGCCGCCACGCGAGGTCCCTTCCGGACACGGTGATGCCGAACGGCGCCACCTACGCCCAGTGGCAGGAAGCCCGGGCAAAAGCCCGCGCCGGCGGGCAGTGACCCGCCGGCTGCCGCACACATGACAGCCATGACTGATACCGCTGCCGCGCCAGCCGCCACCGCATTGGATCTTGACGCTCTCGAAGCGACCGCACGTGCCGCCGCCGCCATGGCCCCCGGCCCGTGGTTCTGGCGCGGCAACACCGACTACGAAGAGCCCTCGCTGAGCTGCATCGTGCCGCGCCTGGGCCGGGTCGAGGTCCTCGGCCACTGCCCCGTCGACCGGGAACGTGATTCGTTCGAGGCCCGAGAATACATACGCGGGCTCGAAGACTGTTTCGGCACCTTGGCCGAGGACGTCAAGGAACGGTACCTGCGTGAGTGGCTCTGGGCTGACGAGGATTACGAAGTCGCCAATACCGACTCCCGCCTCACCGTCACCGATGAGCGGAACGTCAAGCAGCCGGTCAGGGACCTGGTCGTGTATGAGGTGGCACGCCACCGCGGACTGCCCGACGACACGAAACGGGATCACGAGGGGATCCACCGCGGGAACATCGTCGACGTCCGCAGCCCCATCGCCCAGCACCTCGCTGCCGCCAGCGCCGACACCGTCCTTGCCCTCATTGCCCGGATCCGCGGGGTCGAAGCCGACCTCGCCCACGCGACCACGACCGCCCGGCAGGAGATGAAGCGCGCCGACGTCAACGGCGAAGGCAGTGCCACCGCGCACCGGAAGCTGGAGGACGCCGCGGACACGGTCCACCGGGTCACCGAGGTGACCGAATACCTCGACGAGCTCCTCCAGGGGATCGACACGTGCGGTCCCACGGATGAGGACTATATCCGCCATGAGGAAATGCTGCGCAGCGTTTCGTTCGCCTCGGGTGCCGTCAAAGCCGCCCTCAACGGAACGGCCATAGACAACTATCTCGGCAGCGAGCAGGCCGAGAAGGACATCCTTCACCCTGCCCGCTGCTACTTCTCCGGCTCTGCCCTGCCAGTCGCGGAGGCGAACCGATGAGCCGCGGGGCGAAGACCATCCCGTCCTCTGGCGGCAACCCCTTGCGGGACAATGCCCGACGGTTTCAGGAACGCAAACTCAACCGCCTCGCCGTACTTCGGGTGTCCACACCCCGCGGCCGGCGCCGCAAGAAGTACATCACGAAAGTTGAAACGGCGACTTACAAGGAGCTGATCATCGCCGTGGCCCGTGAATTGCAGAAGCGGGATAGGCGGCCAGTGTGAATCCGGAAGCCTTGCGGGTACTAGCTGCCGTCCTCGCCGGAGTAGCAGTCGCCGGGTACTTCATTGCCATCATCGTCATCGACCGCCGCCACACAGCCAAGCTCAACAAACTGCGGGCCGACTACGAAGCCAGTGTGGCACCGCACTACGCCGCTCTCATGCGCCCTGGAAAGAACAAGCCGGGCACAATCCGCACTGATGCTCGTCCCAACAGCTCGACAACAGAAAGCGACACGCCATGAACCCGCTTCTCCCCGCCACAATCATCGTTGCCTGGCTCATCGGTCTCTACATCGCCTGGGCTTTCGTTCACGGCGCCCAGATCCTCCGCCGCCAGGAAGTCGCCGGACTCATCGCCGCCGAGCAGGAAGCGTCAGTGGACGAAACCGCTCCGGTGGCCTTCATCGCGCCGGAACCATCCACGCTCCCGAAGGCCGCATAGCTGGCGGAATCCCGAAGGGCTCAGCCCTTCCGGCACTTCCGCATCGCGTCGTAGGACCGGTGTGCAGTCGGGCAGTGGCCGTGACGGTACGTGGGCTTGGGGGCCGGCTTCGGCTTGGAGAACACAGCCCTCTCAGCTGCGTAACCTGCTGCACGAATCGGGCTCCGCACCGTACTCACGGCACGCAGCGCCTTCTTGACCGGTTTCGGTGTGACCGCCCGCTTCACGGCCCGTACCGGGTGAGCCAGCCGCCGTACTTTGCGTGGAATGAGCCTGCGCGTGAAAAACCCCATGTGTCCTCCATCGTCAGTGATGTTGGTCAAAAGTAGCACCGGAGGCTGGTCCCTGGGGGAACGGCGGGCAGAGCAGGATGATGCGCCGCACACATAAGGCCCATGAGCGATTCCCTCCAGACCATTGTTGACCTCCACACCGCCGCTACTCCAGGCCCGCACCATGTCGAGGTCATCGACGATCACTTGGGCCGCCACGACAGCAAGCAGTGGCTGATCCCCGGCCTCGCCAGTGAACGCTACGGCAGGAACAACGTCAGCTTTGGTGAAGACGAAAGGACCGCCCGGTTCGTAGCCGCCGCGTTTACCGTCGTCCCGGCCATGGCTGCCCGACTGCAGAAAGTTGAAGAGATCCTCGCCTCCATGGAGGACCTGCTGGAGCACGGTGCCGTGATCTCCTGTGACTTCAGTCAGGTCACGGAGGAACTGCGGAAAGCACTGGAGATGGAGGGACCGCAATGACAACCGTCCTGGCCACGAGTGACCCTCACGTGGGACACGCCGTTGTTGCTGCGGACCGCGGGTTCCAATCCACCGCGGACCATGACGACTTTTTCGCCCAGCAGTGGGTGGAGAACGTCACCAAAAAGGACTCCGTCTGGATCCTCGGTGACCTGGCATCTTCCAACCCCAAGCCGGCCCTGGAGCTGCTCAGGAAGCTGCCGGGCACCAAGCACCTGGTCGCCGGCAACCACGATCCGGTCCACCCGCTCTATTCGGACGCCCACCGGCACTTCCGCAAATATCTCGACGTCTTCGCCTCCGTGCAGATGGCTGCCAGCCGGCGCATCGGGGACCGCAACGTCGTGCTCTCCCACTTCCCGTATTCCGGGGACGGCATCGACCGGGAGGACCGCTACAACCAGTGGCGCCTCCGGGACGAGGGCCTGTGGCTGCTACACGGGCACGTCCACAAAGCCTGGAAGGTGAATGGCCGTCAAATCAACGTCGGGTTCGACGCCTGGCAGCGTCCTGTCTCCTTCGATGAGCTCGGCCAGTTCATCGACGCACGTGTAGCAGTAGACCACGAATTGATCGGAGCACGATGACCGGCAGTACCCCTGCAGTCCTGAACACCACACTGCCCTGCGCTGCCTGCCTGAGGCCGCTGGAGCGCGTCGACGGCGATCCAGACGTCCCCTACGACGCCAACATCTTCACCACCCACGGCCACTACGGTTCCACAACCTTCGACCCTGTGTTCGGCGGTGAGCGCCTCGAGCTGCACATCTGCACGCCCTGCATGATGACCATGCGGGAGAACGCCGCCATCCATCGGATCCTCCAGGCTACTGAGGCCACCGCGGAGCAGACATTCATCTGGGGCTCGACCGAGGACCCCAAGGACGACAACCCCTGGAATAAGCAGCGGCTGCGGAACGAATTCGTCATGGAGGACTTCTTCGAAAAAACCACGGGGATGACTCAGGCCCGGGCAAAGCTGATCTTTGACGCCTGCCAGGCAGCATCTCGCGACGGGAAGGTCTTCGACCCTGCCACCATTTCGGCCCAGGGCGAGGCGGACGAGGCGAGAATCATCGCCGCCGCCCAAGCGACGGTCGACTTCTATGACGACCTGCGCGGGCATCCGTCCGAATGGACCGAGATCGAATACGCCGAGGCGGAGGCCGCTTTGAAGGCTGCCGACGCACACGACGCGGCCAACGGGATCAGCCGGGTCCGCTCCGATGCTTGAACTGCTGGATTTCTGCCTCGCCATGGACCATCTCGGTTCCATGCTGCTGCTCCTGATCGTGGGGGCCGTCTTCGCCGCCGTCCGCCACTCCGAGCGGGTCAAGCCGGCAAGGGGCCGCCGCGATGGGTAGTCCGATTGCGCAGGAGCGGCGCCGCGGCTACCACCGCACCCGGCCGGCGCTGCCCGAACCGGTGCACTTCACACTCAACGGGCACGCCTTCGAAACCGACGGCAAGCACCTCTGGGCGACACCCCCGGGGACGGCCCGGATCGACCGGATCAAGATCAGCCGGTATCTGGGCGATCGTTCCGTCCGCCAGGGGTACCCGCGTGAACTGATCCGGCCCGAACCAATGACCGAGGGCTGGGCGCGAATGGCCGCCGCCTTCTGGCTGCAATGGTCAGTCACTGCCGACGCTGCAGCGTTCCCTCCCGTGTTCCTGGACCACTACGTCCGGCAGTTGGAGGCGGGCACTGCGCTGGCTCCTGCCGCACACATGCAGTGAAGCAGCCGGCCGCCCGCCGGCCCGAGCAGGAGGAAGCCCCCTTGAGCAGCAACACCGACCAGCCGCTTGGCTACGTCACGATCCGCATCCCGATCCACGCTGTCACCGAAAGCGAATCCTGGGAGATCCCCCAGGAATACACGTACCTCGAACCCGGCGAGGCCGAACTGGTCACCCACGACATGCCATCCGGCTGGCATGAGAGCCTCCGCGAGGAGCTGATCGAGTCCGGGATTCGTCTGGCCCAGTGGACACCCGAGGAACTCGCATCCACCTGCACCCGTCCCGCCGAAGCTGCCCCTTCCCAGGCGCCGTCGCTGCAGCTGTTCAGTTTCGAGAAGGAGGCTCGGTGAAGCGAAATCTCCGCTCCACTGCCGTCGGCGCCCGCAAGAAGGCCCTCCGACGCCAGCACCGTGAGCGCATGAGGCGGGCGTGCTGCGAGAAGTGCATGGGCCACATCCCCGGCCGCCTCGGCAGGGCTTCCCGGGCCGCTGAGGCGCCGTTCCGCCCCACCGCAAGGGCCGTTGCCCTCCGTGACCAGCTCATCAACTCCTGAAAGGCCCGCACACAGATGAGTATGACCTCGTCCCAGCCCCGCATTCAGCCCGGTGTCCCCTCCGGCGGACAATTCGCCGCAACCGCTCATGCCGAACCCGACCACGTCCACCTGATAGGGCTGCCAGATGACACCTTCGAGGCCGCCGTCCAGCAGATCGCTTTCCACACAATGGCCTCCAACCGGTGGAAGGAAGAGGCTTCGGACGGTTTGATGGGCCGCGGCAGCTTCGATCGCACCCAGCTGTGCATCACGGCCTGGCGCGCCGTAGACCAGGCCGGACTGAGGGAGGTCGAAAAGGCAAGGCTCTACCCGGACATGTACGAATTCCGCGACCGGGGGATGGACCGATACGAGAAGCACCTGCCGGCGGCCCTGGAGATGGTCGAAGCCGAATACCGCAAGTCGCTGGGTACGGTCGGCAACGGCGGTCTTTTCGACGCCACGGAACTGGACGTCACCCGCAAGGCACTCAAACACGAGATCGAGCAGCTCGCGTCGGCCTGACACGGGGAGTCGTACCAGCCCCGCCGTACACATGGGGCACATGAAGATCCTCAACATCAACCGCCGCTCAGTCGGCCAGGTCGAAGTAGCGCTGCCCTTCGACACCGACCGGCAGGTGCTGCGCGCCTTTGAGTACCTGGTGTCCCGCCAACATCTCAGCGATTTCCGCTATGACCCAGACGTCGACGGGGAGGATGCAGACCGGGAACTCATCGCTGACTACCTGCGGCGACGCAACAGCGGGGAGTGCATGGACGGAGGTCCTGAGGCCGACGACATCCGGCGGTTCATCCCGAAACTCTGGGGCGCCGAGCTCAACTGCGACGTTCGCGAGCTCATCGCCGTGGAGGCCTGACGTGCGTAGCAGGAAGCTGAACGTCTCTCGCCGCGAGTGGCAGAAGCTCCTCGTCGAAGGCTGGGGCAAGGAAAACGAGCCGGGCGGCGATCCCTGGTTTGCCGAAGGGCGTTTCGTCCAGCACCTGACCCCTGGCATCTTCGTCCACGTGGGTTTCTGCGGCCGGGACGTCGGGTCGACCTCCAGCAACCCGATCCGTACCCTGTTCGGCATCACTTGCCCGGGATGCACCCGGGTCGCCAAGAGCATCGCGAAGCGCATCGCGGCCGAGAAGGTCGACTCCGGGCAGGGCTAACGGGCTCTCCGCACACACGGAGAGCCGCTCGGATCCCACACTTCGTGGCCGGCCGCTACATGTGCTTTACTCCAGTCCCACCAAATCTTCTCGTGGTCTGTCTTTTGACGTTCCGCGGCGAGTCGGTTCAGGAAATGATTCATCGGCTGCCCTTCCAATGCTGGTGTTTCTGCGAGAGTAGCTGACGGTCCCCGTAGAGCGCCCGCAACCCCTCCGCACACATACATGGCATGTCACTTCGCATCCGAAAAGTCCTGGGCTACGCACTGACCGACGTCGTACCAGCTGACCAACGCATCAACTGGGATTCGCCCTTGCTCGACCTGGTGGGGGTCAAGCCGACGTTCGGCGACTTCATGCACCATTTGGAAGCGGCCGGCCCGTTCGAAGACCCCGAGTTGGAGGACGTGGACATGGTGCGGGCCGGGATCGGCAACCAACTCTCCTACCGCCTCGGCTCCTGCGTTGTGCATTCCTTCGACTACGGGCTGCCCAGCGTCATGGCCCTCGTCCCGCCGTCCTATGCGTCCACCTGGATCCAGGATGACAACATCTTCGACTACGTGGAAGCGCACCTTGGCGGCGAAGCCGACACCAGCCCTGCCCTCCACGACGTCCCCGGCATCGACCCCTACGACGGTCGTTGGATGGACAAGGCAACCGGGCTGGAGCTCAACTACAACTACGTCCGTGGCTACCGCCGGGCCCTCGCCCTCAACAGCGACGTCGAGCAGCACGACATCGCCGCCCGGCGCATCTCCTTTGCCGGCCGGCCCCGGCCTGAGGAACCACTTTTCGCCGACGCCGCGATCGCCGCCGAGCGGCTGACCCGCCTGGTCCCCGCCGAAATCCGCGAACTGGCCCTGCTGGGCAACCTGTTCACCGACCAAGGCACCTGGACGTCCCTTCGGCCGATCCTCTACACGTACTGGAGCTGACCGGAGAGCCGCGCTCCAGCGTCCGCACACATGGGAGGGGCGCAGCCGCGCAGCACTTCGATACCCCAAGGAGCCTCGCCATGTTCGCCCTCAAATTCAGTTTCGTCCTCCGGTACCACAAAGACATCGTCCGCAGCATCCACGTTCCGTTGGAGAAACTGGCTGGAATCAATCTGGCAGACGGCGACTTCGCGGCCCGGATCATGTCGGTCATCGAGGAAGACGATGCCCTCCTGAACGACCTCTTCGGCGACTACGCCCACTCCTACCGCGCCATGGCTGAGGACCGGGACATCTACTGGAAAGACCTCATGCGGTTCGGCGAAGAGATCGTCATCGTCCCCGTCAAGGAGCGTTCCGCGTGATTGCAGCGGAGTCGATGCCATCCACGGCAACCTCTCCACCTCGAATCTGCTCACCGCCGGAACGGACGGCGACCGGAACACCCGAACCCCGAAAGAAGGATCATGAAGGATAGCGACCTGCTCCCGTTTGCCACAGAGTTCGAGTTCTACCCCGAGGGCGCCGGCTTCGATGACCGGGAGGTCTTCTACTTCGCGGTCAAGGTCGCCCGGCGCTCTAACAACCTCTGGGCAGTGCTGTGGCTGAACCAGTGCTGGAACCACGTCACGCAGGACTGGGAGTACGAGCCCCGGGACCGCAGCAAGAAGTTCCTTGCCGAGTGCCGGCTGCCCTTCGACGAAGCCGTGCGGATCGCCCGGTGCATGCCGGACACGCTGACCGTCAACGGCAAGACCTGGGCCGACTTCAAGACCATCCACGCCCTGCAGGAAAGGCAGGCTCATGTCGATTCTTAGGCCAAAGGATGGGGACTACATCGGCCGCGGTCTCCTGCTGTTCATAGGATGGGTCATCGTCGGCTGGCTGCCCTTTGCCGTGATCGGGGCACTCCTCGCCGGAGCCGGCGGTGCGACAATCGGGTTCGTTGCCTCGATCCCCGTCGGCGTTGTCCTCTACGGGGCCTATCTCAGGCTGGACCCGGCCGCTTATCCCCGCCGCAGTTAGCCCATCCGTAGACACAGCAGAAAGGCCGCCCCGGCTGAGGCGGCCTTTTTGCTGTCATGGGTCAGGCAGGGGTCTCTGCAGGGGCGGCGCCGGAGAAGATGTCCGGCTCCAGGTAAATCACCCGCGCGATCGGCACGGCGGAACGCACCCTGACTTCAGCGGCGTTGATCGCCTCGGCAATGCTGACACCTGTGGCGGTTTCCTCGACGGCGATCTTGGCGGCCACGAGGAGCTCTTCCGGGCCGAGGTGTACGGTGCGCAAGTGGATGACCTGGCTGATCCCGTCTCCCACGAGTGCCTGCTCGATCTTCTCGACATCGGCGGCGGTGGCGGATTCACCCAACAGCAGGGACTTGGTTTCGATCGCCAGGACGGCGGCGACGAAGACCAGCAGGATGCCGATCAGCGCGGTGCCGGCGGCGTCCCAGAGGCCGTTGCCGGTGATGAGCGTCATGGAGACACCGAGGAGGGCGAAGGCCAGACCGATCAACGCTGCGAAGTCTTCGAGGAGAATGACCGGCAGCTCCGGGGACTTTGCAGTCCGGATGAACTTTGCCCAGGATGCCTTGCCGCGGGTGAGGTTGGATTCGCGGATCGCTGTGCGGAACGAGGTTCCCTCGGCAATGATGGCGCCAATCAGAACTGCGAGGGGCACCCACCACCAGGCGCCTTCGATGCCGTGCGGGTCCAGGAACTTCTCGTATGCCTCGTAGAGTGCGAACAGGCCACCGACGGTGAAGAGGACGATCGAGACGATGAACGCGTAGATGTAGCGTTCGCGGCCGTAACCGAAGGGGTGCAGCTTGGTCGCCTCCTTCCGGGACTGTTTCCCGCCGACGAGCAGCAGCACCTGGTTGCCGGAGTCAGCGACCGAGTGAATAGCCTCGGCCAGCATCGAAGAGGCTCCGGTGAGGGCGAACGCGATGAATTTCATCACGGCGATGGACAGGTTGGCTGACAGCGCGGCGATAATCGCCTTACTGCCGGACGGGGCTGACAATGGCTACTCCTGAGGTTGAGGGTGCTTTTCCCACCATATGTGTGCGGTGGCCCGGTTGAAGCTCACCGCGGTCCGATGCCCGGCTCCTGATCGCCATGACACTGAAAGACCTGTAGCGAGAAGAACTGTCAGAGGCTCCGCACACATTGGGCGTATGGAAAACCACGAGTTCTTCACTGTCACCAGCACTATCGGGTTCCGCCCGTATCGCGTCCCGCCCCGGTGCCGAAAAGCCCGGCCCGTTCAGGAGACCTTCACCCACGAGTTCCGCATCCCCCGCGTCACGTCTGAGGAAGCCCCGGTTGTTGCCCTCGTGCCAGATGACCGCGGCTACCTCGGCTCCTCCGATGGGGACGACGCCCCGCTGCGCTCCTACAACGGCCAGCTCTACACAGCAGTGATGGGAGGCCGCACCGACATCGCCGCCGCAGGGTCCGACAGGTTCCCCTCCACGGCCGCGTACGAGTCGTGGTCTCCCATGGAATTCGAGGCGATCCAAGAGGCAGGCCGGAAGTTTGAGGGCATCCTCGTTGTCGACGGGCAGGTCTGGAAGACGACATCAGAGCCGTCCTACAAGATCGAGACGCTGGGAATGGGTGGAAACCACGGGGGCACACTCCTGGAAGTTTCTTTCTTGGACCGCGGCAACCCTGGCCGGCAGTTTCCCCTCACCGAATACGAGCACGCAGTGGCGTCGGCGATCGAGTTCGCCAACAAGCGCGGTGATACGAACTCCATCAAGATGATCAGGGAGACGCCACGGGCCACCATCTTGGATCCATCTGCGTTCAAGATACCTACCCAAGCCCAGCGGCTAGCCAATGCAGAGGAACAGGCGCGGGCACTGGTCGTGAAGGCCGCCGGCTTCCTCGCAGGAGCCACTACCCATGACAGCCTGTGGTCGGCCAAGAAGCTGATCGAAGAAGCCGACAGCCTCATGTACCAGCACGGGCTGGACGAAGTCGCAGCCGCAGGAGCGAACACATGAGCGGCCGGCGGCCAAAGCTGTTCCAGACGATCTACGCCGAACCGCCGAAAGACGTTATCCGCCGTTTCTACGGCGACCCTTCAGAACCGCGAGTGTGGGAGGTCTATGTCCGGGCGGCCAACCGCAAAGAGGCAATGTCGACCCTCCGCTCCTTCGGACAGACCGACACCAGCCCGGGCGATCTTCGAACACCCTCGGGAACCAGAGTGCTGGCCAATCAGCTCACGGGGGCCCTCGATAGGGCGGGAGTCCCGGCTGTTGGGGAACTGGTCTACGCGCCGCGGCTCAGTGCAGGCCCCCTGGTGCTGGCGCGCCTCGTCGACGGGCCCCCGGAGCACTCCGTGATCGGCCATTGGCCGGACAACCTAGACTTCCCCGCCGCGTAGCCTGGACCAGCCCGCTCGGGCTGTTAGCCCACCGGGAATTGGGCACTACCCGGCCCGCTGCCGCACACATATAGAGTGTCGAAACAGCGCTCAACAGCGAAGGAAAACCATGAGCCCAGCACCCCAGAACCGGCAACCATCCGGCGTCCCCGTCGGCGGCCAGTTCGCCGCCACGAACCACGCAGAACCGGGCATCGGCCTCGCCACATTCGGCAGCGAGGAGGAGTACCAGGCAGCCGTCACGACCGCGCTCTCCGCTGCCAAGGCCTACGAGACGACCGACGTCGAAGAAATGAACGACGCCGAGTTCGACAGGCTGCTCGCCAAGATCGCCTCCCACGAGGCAGCGAACGGCATCGAGCCGGAGCACGACCTGCACGACACGATCGGCCACGGCGGCGCCGGCGGCGGAGACGTCGAGCACGCCACCCCGATGAAGTCGCTGGAGAAGCCGGGCGAGGACGCTGTCATCGAGTTCGCGGCCAAGCACCCGAAGGCTGTCATCGAACCCAAGATCGACGGTCTGGCGATTAGTGTCCGCTACGAGAACGGCAAGATGGTCCGAGCCGCCCGCCGCGGTGACGGTTACACCGGCGAGGACGTCACCGACCGTGTCCGCGGTGTTGATGGTCTTCCCGAGATGGCAGGGGACGGCGACTACGAGGTCCGCGGCGAGCTGTACCTGAATGACGAGAACAAGGCCAAGGCCAACGCCATCCGCCAGGCCGCCGGCAAGGCGCCCTTCGCCAACGCCCGCAACGGCGTCGCCGGGATGCTGAACAAGCAGGACGGCTCCTATGCCGGCCTGTTCTCCTTCGCCGCGTACTCCACAACGATCGATGAGAAAGCAGACCACCTCGACTCGATGCAGCAGCTGGAAGGCATGGGCTTCACGACCGCCCGGTCCCTGCTGCCGCAGTCGGTCCTGGACGCCGAAGACCCGATGGCCGCCATCGCCGCCCTCGGTGCCGAACGCAAGGGGTTGAACTTCCTCATGGATGGAGCGGTCCTCAAGGTGAACACGGCAGCGGAGCGTGCAGAACTGGGTGAAGGCTCCCGGGCTCCCAAGTGGGCCGTGGCGTACAAGTACCCGGCCGTGGAAGAGCCCACGGTCATCGAGGACATCGAATACAACATCGGCAAGACCGGCCGCCTGTCCATCCGTGCCCGGCTGACCCCGGTCGAGGTGGACGGTTCCGTCGTCGAGTACGCCTCCCTGCACAACGTCGGCCATCTCCAGGCCGCGGACATGCGCATCGGCGACACTGTATCTGCCTACAAGGCGAACGACATCATCCCCCAGGTCCACCTGCCCCGTGCCGATCTCCGAGATGAAAGCTCCCAGCCGTGGCAGCCGCCGTCGGTCTGCCCGCAGTGCTCCGAGCCGTTCGACAAGAGCACCGAGCTCTGGCGCTGCCACACCCCGGAATGCTCCGTGTCAGGCCGCATCTCGTATGCTGCATCCCGCGACGCCGGCCTGGACATCGAGGGCCTGGGTGGTTCCATCGGTGACGCGCTGATCGAGAAGGACCTGGTCAAGGACGTCTCCGACCTGTTCTACCTCGGCGAAGATCAACTCGCCGAGGTAGAACTCGGTGAAACCTCCACCGGCGGCACCCGCACCCTGGGGCAGAAGAACGCCGCCAAGATCATGGCCGAGATCGAGAAGGCCAAGTCTCAGCCGCTGAACCGGGTCATCACCGCCTTGTCGATGCGGTTCACGGGACGCACCTTCGGCCGCCGCCTGGCCGCCGAGTTCGGCACGATGGAGGCCCTCCAGGCCGCCACGGTCTCGCAGCTGGCGAACGTCGAAGGCATCGGCCAGAAGAAGGCCGAGGTCATCCACGAGCAGCTGAAGAAGAACGCACCTGTCATCGCAAAGCTCCGGGAAGCTGGCGTCAACATGGGTGCCCCGAAGGCAGCCCCGGCCGCGGGCGCCAAGGCCCCGAAGCTGACCAAGCCGGACGGCAAGCCCATGAACGTGGTCGTCACCGGCTCGGTGAAGGGCAGCCCGCTCGGGTCCCTCTCCAGGTCCGGGGTGCAGGAGCTGATCGAGGCCAAGGGCGGCAAGGCCTCCGGCTCCGTCTCCAAGACCACCGACCTGCTGGTTTGCGGAGAACCCGGTTCCAGCAAATTCCTCAAAGCACAGGAGCTCGGCATCCGCATCGTTACCCCGGACGAGTTCGCTCAGATGGTCGAGGACGGCGAGGTCTAGCCGCAACGCACAAGAAGAGGGTCTTTCCGGAACGACGGGAAGGCCCTCTTCCATTTCCGCACCGTGGGTGCCGGTCCCCATGTCAGAATCAGCTGTGACTGCAGAACATGTCGAGGGCTTCCAACCGGACCATTGTGCGAACTGCTTCGAGCAGTTGCCTGGCGACCCCAACCACCGGCCCCACCTCTTTTGCTCGGAGCTGTGCAGGGACACCGCCGCTCTTGTCCGCTACTGGCGGTCCGCAGTGCGGGACGGCCGCTTCGAGACGGACCCGGAGGTCCGCTACGCCGTCCAGATCCAGATCGCCCACCTGCTGGCCGGCGGGTATCACGGTCAGGCCCGGACCATCCCTGCCGAGACCCGCACTCTGGTCAAAGAGCGCGACAAGGTATGCGTCAGTTGCGGTGGTCCCGGCGAGGAGATCGACCACATCGACGGCGACTCGAACGACCCCGAGAACCTCCAGCTGCTCTGCAAGGACTGCCACCACGGCAAGACGGCCGAGAGCCTGGTTCCGGCCAGCACCGAGCAGATGGATTTCGTGCAGGTGCTCTTCCTGGAGCGTGTCGCGCCAGACGAGCCGGCACGGCTGTGTGACGGTCAGGACTGGCGCCAGGCGGAGTCACGCCTGCGCGCGGAACGACGGAGGCGACTCGTGGGTCCGCCAAAGCGGTCCCGCCGAAATTCCCTGGATCCGTCTACGATCACCTGGCTGACCTGACCTTTGTCGCAGTGCTGTTGAGCATGGATTCTTACGGATCCGTACACATGAGGGCCATGGACATCTACGCCGAACCCGCGGCAGACAACACCGCCTCGCGCCCTTACGGAGACGCCACCTATCAGATCGTGGACCAGGCCGCGGGCGGGGTCGTCGCATACTGCCACTCGGCCAGCGCCTCCCGGATAGTGGCCGCACTCAAGGAGTACGACCACAGCATTACCGCAGCCACCGATCTCGGGACGCTCATTGAAGCTCTGGCTGCCTGCGATCCGGCTGCCGAAGTGCTCCTCGACTACGGCGGAACGCTGGCGCAATTCGGCAAAGCCACATACTGCCGCAGCTGGCACAACGACCTGGCACTCACCCCTGACGGCACCGATCCCAAGACCGCGGCCCAGCTGCTCGACATCCTTCGCGACATCCGCGCCAACGGCTTCACCCGCCCAGGCGTAGAACGCTCGGCTCATGACGGGACCGGAGTATGGGTAGCCAAATACCGCGAGCCCAGCAATCTGCACATCGTTGGGATCCGCAATGATGGACCCTCTGTTGTCGTCCTGACCGAAGAGCGCCCCTGATCCGGGACTGGGTAGTCCCGGGCCTTCCTCCGCACACATTGAGTCCATGGAAACCCAAAAGCTCCCCGCCTTCGACATCAACCACCACCGCTACGTTGCCCAGAAAGCCAAAGAGGGTCGCGCCCACCAGCACATGCTGGAGGCCTCCCAAGAAGCTCTCCTCGCGGAAGTGGAACGCCTGACTTACCTGATTTCCCCGGCCAAGCTCAAACAGCCGGCCATAGGCGAGCAGGTCGAGGCGTCTACTGTCGTCGCCGTAATTGCCGCCCTCGCCAAGCAGCCCCGCAACGCCGCTGTTCTGGTCGAGTACTACGGCAGCAAGTCCCATCCAGGGGAGATCAGTTCGTACCGCGGCTATCACGATGAGCTGAGGATCGGTCCACAAGGCCGCGAGCCCAAAACTGTGGCCGATGTCCTCAAAGACCTGCGTCGCTTCCGCAAGAACGGCATCACCGGATACAAAGGCGGGGACTATCCGGTCACCGACAGCACCGGCCTTTGGGTTGCCTACTATGGCGAGTCGAGTCATCAGCACGTCGCCGGCATCCGCGTGGACGGCGGCGTTGTGGTCATTGCAACCGAAGAGCGCGACTGGTAAGCCGCTCTCGGATTCACCAAATTCACCAGATTCACCCACTTTCACCTCGCCGGTGGACGGGCAGCGACTCCGTTTCCTCCGCACACATGTGGTGCATGGAAACCTCAACCGCCTCAGCAACCAACCTCGAAGTCGTCACCGACCTGGTCATGAAGCGCCAACTCGTCGAAGTCCCGCGCGACCACATCAAAGACATCGTGAAGATGGTCATGGAATGCGCCGACGAGGCTGCCGGCCCGGCCCATCAGCCGAAAGTCCGCCGGATAAACGCCACTATCCGGCACATCTCCTGCGAACCGGTAGGCCACGGCTATTGCGACCGGGTCAGCTACGTAACCAGCGGGGACGGCGACGCCGTGCACGGTGGCAGCGCCTTCACGCCCCCGAGCGATTCATTGGAACCGACAGTCATGAGCACGGCGCTCAGCCGCCTGCTTGGGCACAACGTGGCCCTCTGGGTGACCGACGACGAGTTCTTCCACATGCCCACAATTGTCCAGTTCAACGACCTGGGGAAGCCGGAATGAAACTGACCATGGTGGATACCACCTGGGACCGTTCGCTGGAACGCCGCTGGAACCTCACCGACGCCGAGCCGGTCCTCACCCACCCGCTGTACCCCACGGTGGAGTTCGTCCCTGCGGACCTGCGCATCTGGTGGCAGCTCAGCGGGGGCCGGAGGCCGGAATCTTGCCGGAGTCATGCCTGGCCGGCCAAGAGAGAGGACCGGGACCGCAATTTCGCTGCCTGGGATGCTGACGGCGGCCGGTACCCGGCTGCCATGCCGCAGTGGGTGCGGGAACTGGCGGACGTGGTCCGCGCCGACCTTCACAACAACAAGACTTCCGCGGACACCGGGGCTTCCGACTTCTGGGGCTACGGCCTTAGCCGCCGTTGGACGATCGAGGACGGTTCCCCTGTCGGTGACAGGCGCGGCCGCCCATTCACCCCGGTCGACCTGGACATTTGGTGGAGCTTTTACCCGGACCGGCCCGAACGGGACCACCGGTACAACGTCTATTCACACTCGGCCGGCCGCAGCGACCGCTCCACTGCACAGTGGGGCGGAACCCGCCTCCGGCACGATCCTGACCTCCCGGAGTGGGTCGGCGACCTGGTTGATGCCCAGCACGAGGAGCTGGCCGCATACGCGATGGCCTCCACGGCGGAGCGGAATGCCGCATGACACTTCCTCACCCCGACAAGTCCCAGCCAAGTCCCTGGAAGAACTGGCCCGAGCACTTGCCCCAGCCGGCTGCTGTCCACTCCATAGAGAAGGTCGACGACGAGACACGGAACGCCTACAAGATCA